>JASHVB010000916.1 GCA_030039695.1 Acetobacteraceae bacterium | reverse complement strand
CGGCGTTCATGACCTGCTTCGCGCTGTTGAGCATCGTTGCGATGTTCCTCGGTCGCGAGACCAGGCACACCGGTTTGCCGCACTAATTACCGCGCAGACCTCTCCCGCTTCGTGGGAGAGGTCGAGACGCACTTCGTGCAACAGGGAGGGGCGGAGGTACAAAGGGACAGATCGCGCATTAGGCCCCCCCTCCGTTGATCCGTTCCGCGGTTCAATCGCTTCGCTCTCCGATCTCTTTCGCGGGTCGGCGCGGGAGAGGCGTACTGCGCTCGGCCTCCCGCCTGTACCGATAAGCCTCATCAGCCGCATCGATCCGCACGTCCGCCCACGTGACGCACTGACCCGCCTTCACATTTCTTACCAACGGCACGCGGTTGGCCAACCCAATCGGCAGTCCGCCAATCTCCAGACTCGCCGACGCCGGCATCAGCCTGCCCCATACGCAGGCGCCACCTTCGCCATCCAATACTTCACCCGCACGAAGATCACGTTTCGCTGTCGACACAACATCACCGCGGAACCCCGTCGGCGCCCCCGTCGATTCTCGTCGCAGCGCTGCCGACAGAATTGACACGTTGAGCTCCAGCCCGATCAGATGGAACGGCCGGTACAGTGCGGAAATCCGCCCCGATTCGTCGGTGATCACGCCATATTCCTTGAAGCAGCGCACCGTGTAACTGTTCGGCGCCTCGAACACGACATAGACCCCCCAACGCAGGTCGTTCGGAACGTCTCTCCCGTCGCGATGCAGCGACGACACAACCTCCACTTGCTCCGCATGATGCAGTACGCCCTCGTTTCCTGGCCGCAGCACCTGCGCCAGCTCATGCGAGCCACACGGCGGGAAGCGCAGCCCATCCGGCGCGGGCGTCAGTCCGGTCGCATTCGCCACCGCTGCCATTTCAATGCCAGACTTTGTGCCGTCAAGGAACGAGTTGAACATCTGGGGGTTCATCCCACCGAGGCGCGCAGTTTCCTCGGTCAGCCCGTAATAGCCCCATACCGTCGCCGGAGTGGATGCATGGAATTCTGGTAGATATTTTGTGCCCTTGCCCGCCGCAATGACACGAAATCCACAAGCGCGCGCCCAGTCGACCATTTCGCAGATCAGCGCCGGCTGGTCGCCGTATGCCATACTGTATACCACGCCCGCGCGTGCGGCTTCCCGCGCGAGAGCGAACCCCGCCAGCACATCCGCTTCCACGTTCACCATGACGATGTGCTTGCCCTCGGTGATCGCACGCCGCGCATGTGCGATACCAGCCGGTGCGTGGCCGGTCGCCTCGACCAGTACGTCCACGTCGTTGCATTCCATCATCGCCATTGCATCGTCAGTGAAGCGCGTGGCCGCGATGCGCGCATCGTCCCAGCCGACGCGTCGGCAGGCCTCGCGCGCACGGTCCGGTGCCAGGTCGGCGATTGCCGCCACTTCGATGCCTCGCGCGGTCGGTACCTGCGAGAGGAACATCGAGCCGAACTTGCCGGCGCCGATCAGTCCCACGCGCACCGGCCCGGCGGAGTCCATCCGCTTTTGCAACAGGCTGTACAGGTTCATGCGCGGCCTCCCTTCACATCCCAGCGGTTTCGTGCGGACATGGCGCTCGGTCAAGGCCGGAGGGGGCTCGATGCCCGACATGGGCGAAGTGGAATGGCGCAAGCTGCGTGCCGATCAGTTGCGCGAGCATGCGCGTGCGGACGCGATTGTCATCCTGCCGGTCGCGGCGTTGGAGCAGCATGGGCCGCATCTGCCGGTCGAGGTCGATACCATCTTGGGCGAGACCGTCGCCGTGCGGACCGCACGCAAGGCGCTCGCACGCGGCCAACCGACGCTGGTCCTGCCGGTGATCTGGACCGGATTGTCCGAGCATCACATGAGTTTCGGCGGCACGGTGTCGCTGGACTTCCCGGCGTTCAGCATGCTGATCGAGGGATTGGTGCGCTCAGTGCTAAGGCACGGCTTCAGGCGCATCGTCCTGCTGAACGCTCATGGCGGCAATGAGAATGCGCTGCGCACCATTACCGACGAGCTGACGCCGAAGCTCGGCATGCCCCTGGTGCAATTCACCTATTGGTATGCAGCGGCGGTACCGATCGCGAAGATCCTGGAAAAGCAAGGGGGACTGCAGCACGCGTGCGAGGCGGAAACCTCCATGATGATGGCGGTGCGGCCGGAGCTGGTCGCGACGGATCGCATTGGTCTAGCGAAGTCGAACTCCGCACCGAGCCTTAGTGATGTGGTCGGTGGTGGCGTATACCGCTGGCGCACCATCGGCAGCCGGTCCGGTTCCGGCGTCATCGGCAATCCTGAAGCCGCGACCCCAGAAAAGGGCGAGCGTCTGTTCGAAGCAATAACGGACTCTCTGGCACAGAAACTGTGCAACCCGGAGCTGTGGCGATTGCCGTGGGAGGCGGAGCGGCTGGAATGACGAGCTATATGTCATTGCGACGCGCGAAGCGATGAAACAATGTTTCACGGGCGAATGCTTGGTCGCTACGCCATTCGCAAATGACAAGAGCCGGTCAATGATAAATCGTCTGTCGCAAACAGTGAGCCCGATCCAATGAGCATTGAACTGATAGTCAACGACAAACCTGTCAACGTCACAACAGCGGACACAACGCCATTGCTCTTCGCCCTTCGCAATGAGCTCGGCCTCAAAGGCATCCGCTATGGTTGTGGGTTGGAGCAATGCGGCAGCTGCATGGTGCTGGTCGACGGCGAACCCGTTTACGCGTGCTCGCGCGAAGTCGGCACTGTTGCCGGCCGCCATGTCACCACGGTCGAGGGCATCGGCAGTACCGCGATCCCGCATCCATTGCAGACCGCTTTCCTCGATGAGCAAGCCGGCCAGTGCGGCTATTGTCTGTCAGGTATCATCATGTCGGCCAAGGCCCTGCTTGATCGCAATCCGTCGCCCAGCCGCGCGCAGATAATCGAAGCACTGGACAAGCATCTCTGTCGCTGCGGCGCGCACCCGCGCATCGTGCGTGCGGTGGAAAAAGCCGCCGCCACGCTGCGGGAAGGGGTCACACGATGAGCGACACTCTGCCGGCATCGATCCAGAACAATCGCCGTATGGAAAGATGGATCCGTTTCAATCCCGACCGTACGGTGCGTCTCGCGGTCGGCAAGGTTGAGCTCGGTCAGGGCAATGTCACCGCGCTGGCGCAGATTGCCGCCGACGAGCTCGACGTCAACCTCGAGCGTATTTCGGTGCTGTCGGGTGACACGCAGGACGCGCCCGACGAAGGCCAGACGACATCCAGCCAGTCGATCGAAGTGTCCGGCCGCTCTGTGCGGCTGGTCAGCGCGGAATTGCGCGCGCGCGTACTCGACCGCCTCGCGCGTCGGCTGAATTGCAGCCCGGCGGAACTCAGCGTGGAGGACGGAGCATTCCGCCTCGGCAACGCGCCGACCGGGCACGATTACTGGAACTTCGCCAACACCGAGGACTTCGCTTCCGACATCGAAGGCAACGCGCAGACCAAGCCGCCCAGCGCCTATCGCGTGGTCGGTCAGCCAGTTCCGCGCCGCGACCTGCCAGCGAAGGTCACCGGCGCCGGCTTCATCCACGACATGGTTCGGCCAGATATGCTGCACGCACGCATCTTGCGGCAGCCGGGCCGCGGTGCGCGGCTCGAATCGCTGAATGAAGCTGCGATCAGGCGCGCCGCCGGCGGTGAAATCCGTATTCTGCGCGTCGGCAGTTTCGTCGCGTTCGTCGGTACCAATGAATATGCGGTGCAGCGCGCCGCCGTCGCCGCGCCGGATCATGCAAAATGGGAAAACGCACGCAAATTCACGCCGGAGATGCAGGAAGCGGCATGGCTGGTCGGCCAGCCCTCGAACGTTCGGATATTGTATGCCGAGGACGCGCCAGCCTCCACTGCCAACGTGGTGCAGGCGCGCTACTCGCGCGGGTATGTCGCGCATGCCGCGATGGGGCCTTCCTGTGCCCTGGCGGAATTCCGCGGGGGCCATCTGTCCGTGTGGTCACACACCCAGGGCGTGTATCCACTGCGCACGTCGCTGGCGATCGTACTGGGCATGAAACAGGACGACATCACCGTCCGGCACGCGCACGGCGCCGGCTGCTATGGCCATAACGGCGCGGACGATGCCGCGGTGGACGCCGCGGTGATCGCGCGCGAAATACCCGATCATTGCATCCGCGTGCAGTGGCGGCGCGAGGAGGAATTCGGCTACGAACCCTATGGCACGGCAATGAGCGTCAGCGTGCGGGCCGCGCTCGACGACGCAGGCAAACCGGTAGACTGGACCTGCGAGATCTGGGCTGCGACCCACACGCAGCGGCCGAGTTCCGGCGGCAACATGCTCACGCACGAGGCTTTGCCGACGCCGCCGCCCGAGCCGCGCTACAGCGACCCGCCGGAAGCAGGTGGCGGCGGCGGCACCCGCAACGCTCTGCCGCTGTACGATTTCCCGACCAAGCGCATCATCCACCATCTGGTGCTGACCCCGCCGCTCCGCACCTCGGCACTGCGCGGCCTCGGCGCGCTG
>JASHVB010000915.1 GCA_030039695.1 Acetobacteraceae bacterium | reverse complement strand
CGGAGGCGCACGCACCGGCCGTGCTGCAGGTCAATGGCGGGATAGAGCGTAAGCATTACCGCGCCCGCGAAGTGGGGGAAGTCGGCGATCGAAGCTCGCTGCTTGGGGGACGGACATCTGGCACGCTGTCGCCTCCGTGGTTGAGCTCGCAGAATATTGTGCGCACTCCGCCATCCTCGATGCTTTGCGCCGCGCGGGAGCGTGTTATTGGCGACGCGGCCTTAGCCGCTTGCAATAGAAATACCCACGGACGACCTTCCCGCGCACCAGTGCGTACTCGGGGTGCACGCCCCATCGCTCATAACCAAGCGACTCATACAGCCGGATCGCCGCGGTCTGCGTCTCGCGTACGTCGAGGTTCAGCATGTGATAGCCCAGTTCGCGGGCACGGTCCTCGACCGAGTGCATCAGCTGCGTGGCAAGGCCGTGGCCGCGCGCATAGGGCGCGATGTAGGAGTGCATCACGCTCGCAGCAAATGCCTGCGCCTCGTTATTGCGTGGCGGACGCACCAGGTGCGCCGAGCCAACAATCGTGCCGTTCAGCCGTGCCACGAACAATTCTCGTTCCGGCACCAGCAGCACGCCACGGAAGTAGGACTCCAGCGCGCGCCGGCCAGGCGGGTTCACCCACCCGAAACCGCCGCCATCGATGATGGCGGCGTGCGTGGCTTCGCACAGGGCGTGCAAATCCTCGTCGGTGAACTCGGTCATCCGTTCGACGAAGAGCTGCGGCTCGGGCGCCTCGTTCTGGGCGATGCTACCGGACATCAGGGGGTCCACCGCAGAAAATTGGTCAGGATGCGTATGCCGACCTCCTGGCTCTTCTCCACATGGAACTGCGTGCCGGCACGGTTGCCGGACGCGACCATGGCCACCACAGGGCCGCCGTAATCCGTCCAGGCGATTGCCTCGGCCGGGTCGCCGCCGGTGAGGGCATAGCTATGGACGAAATAGGCATGGTCTCCCGGTTGCAGCCCAGTCAGCAATTGGTGCGAGCCCGGAGAGAAGTCCAGCGCATTCCAGCCCATGTGTGGCAGTCGCAGGCCAGGCGCCGGCATCTCCGCGATCTCGCCCCTGATCCAACCGAGGCCGGGCGTAACTTCATGCTCGAGGCCGCGCTCGGCCATGAGCTGCATGCCGACGCAGATGCCGAGGAATGGCGTGCCGCGGCACACTGCAGTCTCGATCGCCTCGCGCATGCCATCGACGGCGGCGAGGCCGTGCGCGCAGTCGGCGAAGGCCCCCTGGCCGGGCAACACGATACGGTCGGCGCGGGCGACATAGTCGGCGTCGGCGGTGACCCTCACCTCGGCCTGCAGCCAGGCGCGCTCAGCGGCCACCTCCAGCCCGTGCGAGGCGGACGCAAGGTTGCCGCTGCCATAGTCAACGACCGCGACCTTCATCGTGTGGCCCCCGGTGGCAGGAAGCTGCCGACGAGATCGGGCCGGCGTGCGAGCAGGACGCCGAGCGCCTCAGGCTCGGACCGCGCCGTAATAACCTGCGCGAGCGTGAAGCCGCGGTGGTCCATCGACCAGCGGCGGAAGTCCTGGCCGGAAAGGCCCAGCAGAATGGCAAGGGCGAACATCGTGACACCCGCGATGCCAGGCGGTAGCAGGATGACGATCAGACTGCCGGCAGCCAGGGCAAGTGCTGCGGGGATCCAAGCGCGATGCCCCGCCAGCCAGAGCGGACCGAACAAGAATGCGCCCCAGGAGAAGCCCTCTCGCACCAGCACCGGTGCGTTACCCGCACGGACATGAACGGTCCAGAACGTCATGAGGAGACCGCTCTGTGCTCTGCCTCCCTTTGCGGGACAGAGGTGGGCGGAGGGGTCGCTCCATGCGAGCCAGCGGCGCCACGTGACCGCTCCCCCAGTCCGCCGTCCCGAAGGGGCGGCCGGAGTCCCGCGCCACCCATCACAGCGCCCCTTTCGTGGATGGGATCGCATCAGCGGCCCGGGGATCGATCTCCACGGCCACACGGAGCGCACGGGCGGTCGCCTTGAAGCACGCCTCGGCCACGTGATGCGCATTGTGGCCGGCCCGTTGATTAATGTGCAGCGTCACGCCGGCGTTGAACGCCAGAGCGCGGAAGAATTCCTCGAACAACTCGGTGTCCATTTCGCCGAGTTTCGGGCGTTCGAAGTTGACGTTCCACACCAGGAACGGGCGGCCGGAGATATCGACCGCAGCTTCAGCCAGCGTCTCGTCCATCGGCACCAGCGCGTGGCCGAAGCGACGAATGCCGCGCTTGTCGCCCAGCGCCTGCGCAAAGGCACGCCCGAGCACGATTCCGACATCCTCGGTGGTGTGGTGGAAATCGATGTGCAGGTCGCCCTTGGCGCGCAGCGTCAGGTCGAACAAACCGTGCCGTGTCAGCGCAGTCAGCATGTGGTCAAGGAAGCCGATGCCGGTGGCAACGTCCGCCATTCCCGTCCCGTCGAGATCGAGGGTCAGGCTGATGTCGGTTTCCGAGGTCTTGCGGCTCAGCGATGCAGTGCGGGCCATGTCGGCGTTTCCACTACCGCGCCGTACACGGCCGGTCCAGCGGCGAGAGAGCGATCGCAATGGCTCCGGCCAACCCGAGGCGGCTTGGTCGGCTTCCCGCCTTGGACGCCGGACGGCGAAACGATGGTTCAGGCAAAAACGGGTGACGCAGGTGCCTGCCTTCGCCGCGGCCCGCTCGGTGCCGCGCCACAAACGCAAATGACAACCCCTCGGTCAGTGGCGCGATTGTGCATGAGAAGCCGAACTTGATGATCTCGCGAGCGAGGCACTCCGGGTGTGCTTCGAGGCTGGCATCGGGGAAAGTCCACGCCGCGCTCATGGTCGGGCGTGTCATCCTTCAGCCTGTGATAGGTCGCCGTGCGCAGTGAGGCAGCGACCTCATACAGGTATTCTTCGTTTTCTTCGATCCGGGGCGTGGGTGCTGTCGAGGAAACTGCGTCGGGTTGCCGTCTATAAGTCGAAACGAACCGGACGAGCAGCCGGGCGCAGCATCGCCGCGGACAGGGCGATCAGGCCGCCGTTAGCGCCGTCACAAGCGCGTTCCTGCGCCACCGTTTCGCCCACAATCCACACATCTTTCCACGTGCCCAGTGTCGAGGGGATCGCACTGATGGTGGCAATCCGGCGGCGACTGGGCGGCGTCTTGTTGTCTGCTGCGATGCTGGGGCTGCCCGCGGCGGGCAAGGCGCGGATGCAATGCGACGAGGAGCGCACGATCGGCAGCGCCATGAGGACAATGGACGACCTGCGGCATGACCGCGCGTTCGGCGATGAGGGACAGATCCGGCCACGCGCGCGGTGTGCTCATCGTGCTGCGGCGGATCAACGGCGGAGTTATCGCCGGTGACGAGGGCGGTGACGGCCGGCTGTTGCTTCGGCATCCCAACGGGCACTGGACCGGGCCCGCCTTTTGTACGCAGCCAGCTCGGGGTCGTTCGGTCTTCACGCGGGCCTGGCCCCATCCGGGCTGCTCCTGATGCTCATGACATCGCGCGGGGTGAATGGCCTGATGCACGAGCAGTTCAAGATCGGCGCGCAGGCGGGCATCGCGGTGGCGCCCCCGGGATCGGGCGTCGAGGCAGCACTTGCCGGCCCAATGGCACCCGACATCGTGGTGTGGTCATCGTCGTCCAGGCTGTATGGCGCGCTGACGATCGACGGCTCGATCATCCGGCCGCCATACCGATCCAACCCCGTGTGGTACGGCCGCCCGCTGACGATGCGCGGGATCTTCTCCGCCGAGGTGGTCGGTTCGCGGTCCGTGGCGCTGCGGAACGCGCTGACGGCGCTCGGGTGACGGCGGTGACGGCAGCGGGGTGACGCGGTTGCCGGTGACCGCTGCGGCGTGGTATCCCGCCATCGCTCCGCTATTTGGGGGATAGTTTAGCGGTAAAACTCCCGGCTCTGACCCGGGCATCCTTGGTTCGAATCCAGGTCCCCCAGCCAATTCAATGATTTGCCAACACCAAGCGCGCTGTAACGGCTTTGAGCACCGTGATGGCATCAGCTACGGCAACTCAGGTCGTGGGTTTCCTTGCCAAGGCTCTCCGAAGCCGGCCGCTGCACGAACCAACGCGCGGCGTTCACGACCGTCCAGAGCCTGCTCCCTCGCGCGCCCACCGCTTCCCGACTTGAAGGTCCTGCTCACCCCGAAAAGGAACGAGTCCAGCAGATTCTAGAAAGTCTTGGAGATTGCTACTCTCGGGGTCCCCAGCGCCACCAGACGGCCGCGCGGTGTGGGGCTATTATCCACTTGCGGGGCCTGATCTCGGCGTCTGTGCAACTGACGCCAGATCTCTGGGTCACGGTTGTAGAAATCTGGGCGAAATTGCAATGTGCCATCTTCATCTACGAACGCGGTCTGGTAGACCACAAAGACCGGCATGGGCGCTGGCAGATCGCTCCGGGTGGTGGTGTCTGTCGCGATCTGTTCGTTGATCGCGTCGATCGGTTGCTGCATCAGCAAGGCGGCCAATTCGCGCGGATCGTGCACCCGGATGCATCCATGGCTGACGCGGCGGTTTTCGCGGTTAAAAAGATATTGGTCCGGGGTGTCATGCAGGTAAACGTCGAACCGATTCGGCATGTCAAACATGAGGACTCCGAGGCCGGCATCTGGTCCAGCCACCTGCTCGAGCCCGCCATCCGGGAGCGTTATGATTTTATTTCGAATTAAATAATTGGGGTCGTGACTGAGTATCGGCAGGATCTCCCGCGCAGCGATGTCGTCCGGGATGCGCCATGGAGGGTTGAACATAATTCCGTTCATTGTGGTGATGAACTCCGGGCTCTGATTTTCCTTGACGTCTTGGCCGACAATGACCCGCGAGGAGAAAACCGCCTCATCGGCGCGATAAAATACCACTTGTTCATCGGCAACGTTGACCCAGACACGGTCCTCCGGCAGCGGCCGCGGCAGCCAGCGTTGGCGTTCAAGGTTTACCACGATCGCGCGCAAGCGGTTCGGCGTGCCCTCGTAGCCGGCCAGGATACCCGAGCGATACTTCTGCAAGGCCTCGCGCAGCGCCCGATAGGTCGGTGTCGTCGGCGCAAGCGCCTCGATCACTGCCGCCGGGTCGGGGCTGCTAATAGCGTCGTCGAGCGCAGCAGGCACATCGACCGGCCCAGGGGTCAGAGTCTGGTCATCGCCTCGGCGCTCAACCGGCACGGCGCCGCGGGCCAACGCGTCGGCATACGATAGAAAGGCGTCAGACAGCACCAGGTCGCGATCAAGCGGCGACAATTTCCCTCTGTGCCGCAGCAAGTTCGCGTGAAACAGCCCAGGGTCCAGGCCTTGATCGCCGGCGTGCAGCACCGCGTTTACCAGCGAATGCACCTGCTCTTGCCGGGTCGTCCAGATTGGTTCGAAGCCATGGCGCGCATAGAAGTGCCGTAGCAACCCGACATTCAGCGGTTCATCAGCGACGACAAACTCCGGGGCGTCGTCGATCAGCTTGCCCAGTTCAGTATCGGCATGCGATGCTAACGTGGAGTCAGGGTCCGGATCGGTACCGCACGCAGCGAGCGCGCACGCTGCGGCGAGAGCAATCGCGCCACGTGCAATCATCGCGCGCCGAGACACTGGAACAGGAGGGGTGGAATTGAATAGCTCTCGCCGACCAAAGCCGACCTTGTGCCACGCCGCGCGAACTAGTGCCATTCCTTGACCCTTGCCGACCCACTCAACCTGTCGTTTTGACTCTTTACTACGAATCGCTTATAGATTTAAGCTCTCTACGGGCGTTTCAACCAGGGAGGACCGGATGTTCGACGTTTCCGAAACAGTGGCCCGCCACAGGCTGTTCCGTTATGCGGCAATGGTTGCCATCGTAGCCCCCGTGGCGCTAGTCGCCGCGTGTGCTCAGCAGCAGCCCGCGCCGCCGCCGCAACCGGTCGAAGCTGCGCCACCGCCGCCGGCTCCGCCTCCAGCTCCGGAGCCAGCTCCGCCGGTACGGGGCTAGTCGGCAGGGCGTGGTAAGGCACAACAAACCGAGCCTTGCAACGTCGACCCGATGCCTGACTGCTATTGAGAGGGCCTCCAGGCGGTTGTGAACTGGCGTGCGTGCTGATGTGCGCGTCGTTTCCAACCCCTGTGCCCTGTTAGCGTTTGCGTGGGTCGTTGTCACGTCGCCCGTGTGCAAAGCTCTTGCAAAAGCGGGCGCGAACCCTGGCAGCCTCTACGATCGCTCCCGGGACCTCGTGGGGCACACGGACTGGGCGAGGCCGAGTAGGCGCTGTACTGGTGTACCCGACCTTCGCTGATGCCGGTTTCCCATCGGCAATTGTCTATTGCTGTTTGCCGTCGGTAACTGTTGCTGCTTTGGTCGCCCGGTGTGTGGCGTACGCCGCGTGTGTCTGTCGCCGCGTGTGTCTGTGACGCCATCGCAGCGACCACGCCCTCCTCCAGGGGTTCTCAGAACCCGTTCGAGGAACGTGGGCGGTTCGTTTCTTGCTTTTTGACCTTTCTGCGTGCCGCACGCGGTCGCGCCATTGCTCGTACCGGGAGCCAACGAAGGGAGACAGACGGCGGCACGAGCCGACCGGTAGCCCCGATTTGATCCGCGTTCCTGGTATCCATTCTGCCGCGCCAGTCCCCAGCCATCAGGTTCAGCAAGCGAACCCGGCGCTTCGACGCACGGATTTGCTCGATTGCGGCTCCGGTTCCATCGTTTCGCCGTGCCCCGTTCCCCGGGGATTGCCGTCGCACAAGTCTGCGCTGAAGCGGCCGCGTTCGGTGGTTGTCTGTCGGTCCGTTCCGAGCCAGCGTACGCCGAAGTCAGAAGTCTGGAAAAGCACACGATTTGTGTGCCACGGTGAAGCCAAACGAACCGGAGGTACGCTATGAGCCAGCTCGAACTCGCCGGCAACAACGCCGCAACGGAGACGAACAGAGCTTCATCGGCCTATGTGCCCCCGCTCCAGGGGACGGAAGGACAGCCGCCGCCCGTCGCGGCGAACGGAGGCCTGTCCTACATGGCGTTCGACCGCGACGGCGATGCGGGAACCGCCAAGGCACTCGAAGACGCGCTCGCCGAGATCGCTGACGGCGAGGGTCAGCGCGTTGTCGACATGATCGAGACAGCACTACCGGGCCCGATCAAGACAAAATGGGGCCTCGGGTTTCGCAGTTACGACGAGTGCGCGGAGTACCTCCGTCGCTCGAACACCATCAAAGCCCCTGAGGGTGGGCTGGCGCTGCCGCTGCCCTATACTATCTACGAGCGGCCGACCTACTCTGTTGTCCCGTCCAACGCTGTCTGGCGGGACCCGGCGCGTGCCGAGGTCGCGGTCATCCTACGGAAGAACGAACAGGACAACCGACAGCGGGACCTCTATTTTCCGCAGGTTATGCGCGACGCGCGGCGCATCGGCGAATACTATCCGGGTCTGTCGCCCAACAGCCCTGAATGCATGGACCGGCTCGGTCTCTCGCTGGCACACCTCGAGTCCAAGTGCTCGAACTTTTATGATTCGGCCGAGGTGGAACGGGTATTCTACCCGGAGATCGAGAAGCTGCTTCTGGAATTCTTCCCGGACGCGACCGACGCACTGGTCTATAACCACGACGTCTTCGACAAGGACTACGCGGGTGACCGCACTGAAGACCAGGGCAACAAGAATCCGGGCGTGAACGCAAACTACGCCAACCTTGTGCATAACGACCTGAACGATAATAGCGGCCGCGTGCGCTGTCGCGAGTTGCTCACCAGGAACCTGCGAAACTTTGGACGCACGCAGAACTATACGGAGGAAGAGGCCGACAGGAAGATGTCGCGGCGCTTCATGTCGATTAACCTCGCCAAACCGATGGAGACCGTCGAGCAGTTCCCCTTCGTGCTCTGCGCCTGGCCCTCCTTCGCCGACCAGCCGTACATTACCAACTACCGGATCTACGACGACCGTGTCGGTGAGACCACCCGCTTCACCTATCGTCCCGACCACGAGTGGTACTGGTTTCCTCGGCAAAAGCCCACCGAGGTCTCAATGCTCAAGTGCTACGATTCTGTGACAGACGGCACCGTCTCGCGCTGGTCCTTCCATACTGCCTGCATCGACCCGACCGCACCGGGCGACGCCCGATGCCGCAAGAACGTCGTGGTTCGGTCCTTTGTTTTCTTCTAGGGAGGGAGACCCCTTGTCTTCTTCTGGCCAAAGAGGACGTGGCAGCGGGCACAGGAAGCCGGCATCGGTGCGGTGATACTGGACTGTCGGATGACCGTTTGGGATACCAGTCCGTAGACGAAACGGTTTTGTGAACCTCGCCTTTTGAGGTTTCACGTGAAAGTGCTGCTGAAGGTAGAGGTGGTCGGACGGCAGAGGACTCGCCTGGTTGGTGCCCTGTCGGCTTTGGGGGTTGCCCGTACGGAAGCCGCCGTTCCCTGGTCGGCGGGCCACGAGATCCCTCGGTCTCGGCGCGCCGTACTACGCCCACATGGTCCGCCACTGGCATTACAACACGCCCTATCCGTTTATCGTTAATCTGACTTGGGCGAAGCCGAACCGCGCACCGCCGCGAGCGCATCATGCCGCGTGGCGAAAAGGTGTTCGGCACCAATAGCGGCGGTAACACCGTGGCGATCCATGTCTGCGCGAAGCGATTCGCTTACCCGGGCAAACGCGATCCCCACCCTCTTCCGGTGCAGGTCGTCAATCAGTGCCAAAACCACTCGCGCTGCCGTGTAGTCCACATCGGCGATCGCGTCGGCTTCGATTACCAGCCAACGAACCGGGTCGGGAGCACCGCCCACGAGAGCATCTGCCTCATCTGCGAAGCGGTTTGCGTTTGCATAGAAGAGGTTCGCGCCGAAGCGATAGAGAACAAGACCGGGCTCTGTCTGATGCCCTGGCGTGGCTGGCAACGTGACCCAACCACGGCTCGGATCGTGTTGCAGCACCTCCGTATGCGGGCGGTAGCTTTGGCGCACATGTCTCAGAAGCGAAAGCACGATCGCCAACAGGACACCTTGCTCGACGCCGATGAAGGCGACCGCAGCGGCCGTAATGAGGGCAAGCTTGAACTCGCCTGGGCTCTCTGGCCGCATCGCTCGGAGCGTGGCCATGTCGACCATCCCGATTGCAATCGTGAACACGATCGCAGCCAGCACACAACGAGGCAGATACTGGAGGGGACCGGTTAGCGCCAACAGGACAACAAGCACGCACCCCGCGAACACGATCTGAGTGAGCTGACTGCGGCCTCCAGCGCGATCAGCCATAGCGGTCTGGGTCGGGCTGCCGTTGACCACAAATGCGCCACTGACGGCTGCGACTGCATTGGCAGCGGACAATCCCAATATGTCTGCGTCCTCATCAGTGCGTTCCTGGTAACGTGTCGCGAGCGCTCGAGCCGTGGCGGCGCTCTGGGCCATGATCACGACGAAGCAGGAGGCCGCGACAGGCAAGAGTTGCGGGATCTCGCTCCACGATGCGAGAGGAGGGCTGAGTGAAGGTAGTCCTCCGGGAATAGGGCCAATCGTCGCCATGCCGAGCGAGGTGAGGTTCCAAGCGCGGCTGGCCGCAATTGAAGCGACGACGAGGATCAGAGCGACAGGAATGCGTGGCGCAATCCGCCGACCCACCAGAATCGTAACCACGACAAGCGATGAAAGGATCACCGTAGGCACACTGAGGTGTGGAATTTCACCCGCAAGCTCCCACACTTGTTTGATTGTGTTGCGCGCATTGATTGCGACCCCCAGCATGTCCCCGAGCATCGCGATGGCAACCTGAACGCCAACGCCTGTGAGAAATCCGACCAGGACCGTGCGCGATAGAAAATCTGCTAGAAACCCCAGTCTGAAGATCCGGGCCAGCAGAAGCATGCCGGCCGCAAGAAGTGCGGTTGTGGCTGCGAGCGATAAATACTGCGGGCTGCCGAGATCAGCCATATGGCTGAGTGCGGCCGCGAGTATCGCTGCCGTTCCGGAGTCGGCGGCCACGACGAGGTGCCGCGACGAACCAAGCGCAGCAAACGCAATCGGGGCGAGCAGCGCGGTATAAAGGCCGCTGACCAACGGCATGCCGGCAATGCGTGCGTAACCCAATAGTTGCGGAACATTCATGGACGCAAGGATCACGCCGGCCACGACATCACGCACGGCTCCCTGCCGCCCTCCACAGGGCCGAGCTGCTGCAAACAATTTCACCAGAGCCTCCTCGCGGCCGGGAGTGGAAGCAGACCGTAGCCACGCCCGACGGAGACTTCCGTAAGACGGCGCTTGTGCGACGCACTGTGGGCCGCGACCGGCACGGGCTGGGCTCGCGCTAGCATCACTCCTAGCGTGGTCGGGAGGGAACCTGTCAGGTGGACCAACACACACGACGGAGCGATCTCGCTCTGTACGCCCAGCGCTCCCGGGTGCATCGTGTCCCGCTCGGCGGCCTAGGTCTTCTTCGTCGGGGGCACCGCGGCGACAATCCGTTCAGCCTTGATGGCCGTCAAGAAGCTCTGCCAATCCCTCTCGGTCTGGTCCGCATATGATACCGCAAATTCGGCGATCGCCTCATCGAAGGCGGAACCGCTGCCGACATATCCGGAAACCATTGCCGGATCGCCAGCGCGTGCGTGTGCCCGAGCCAGTGTACGGCCGCAAAGTGAGGCGTAGAATGGCAGCGCCGCCTCAAGCCGCGTTCCGATATCGGCCAACCGCGAGTCCTTCAGCCGCCTGATATAGAACTGTCGCCCACCGATCGGTTCCCGCGTCCAGCCGAGAAACATATCAGTGGCTGCCTGCATCATACGCTGGCCGACAACAACCCTTTCTCCTTGATTGGTGTAGTTGGATGGACCGGCAAACGGCGCGAGGGCCGATTCCTGCGCCTCCTTGATCTGCAAGAGCAGCGGCGAGCCGTCTCCGGCCGTCAGGAGACCGATCGCACAGAAGGTCCCGACACTGCCGACGCCGACCACCTTGAACGCCACGTCCTGCAGAGTATAGCGGTGCAGTAGCACACGGCGATCCTCCTGCAGTGTCTTCGCATAGGACGCGAAGGCCTTGTGTGCCGGCAGGGTATGCGCATTCAGATGATAGACGAGTGGCGGCTTCTCCCGGATGCGGACGCTTCCTCCGTTCTCCTCCACCAAACCGAAATGCTTCGTACTGCTCTCCAGTACCTGTGCGAGGCGCTTTTCCACAGCAGCGCGTACCTTGAGGTTGTCGATCCGGCCAATCTCCCGCCCAAGATCGACGTGACGGTTCCACGCCTCGACCGGTGGCAGTTGCGCAAGCGCTGCGATGTACTCGCGGTAGGATTGGACAACGCCAAGCGCGAGCCTGCGTGCCGCTTTCGCTGAATATTGTGCAACCCGACCGGCCACGACCAGGCTGGTTGCGAGGCGCTTCAGATCCCACTCGAAGGGAGCGGGCAGCGTCTCGTCGAAGTCGTTGATATCGAAGACCGGCAACCCCTCAGCGGTTGCGTACGACCCGAAATTGTTGAGGTGAGCGTCGCCGCAGGCCTGTATGCGAATCCTGGTTCTGGGCAAGCGGGACAAATCTGACGCCATGACCGCAGCTGCCCCCCGCAAAAAGGCAAAAGGGTCAGTGCGCATGCGTCCATAGCGGATCGGCAGCAGTTCCGGGACCCGACTCTTGCCTTGTTCGATCAGGATCTCGACCGGATCACGTCGGTCGGAAGGGGGCGTCCAACCGCCATGTGCGCTGCGCGGCACTTCGGAGCGCAGTGCGGCACCAGCCCGACGTCGTTCGTCAGGGGGCTGGGTTGCGGCCGGAGGACGTTCAATACGGACGTCGCTGACGCTCATGGTGTCACCGGACTGTCACACGCGTCAGCGTGACACGCCACAGCGGCGGCTGCAACAGCAGGCCCGCGAGCGCCTCATGGTCGATATGCAGCAGCAACGGGGTCTTCGGCCCCACGTCCACGGGGATGATGATATCCGGAAAAGCGGTAATGGATGCCCAACGATACACGCCGCGACGTACGGTATGCTGATATCGCGTGCTTGTGAGGTGATGCAGCCCGCCCTGGCTGGACCGGGACGCCGCGCGCGTGCTTGCTGTCGGCGGCACACTCGCGGGCGTAGCATGAACAGAATCGGCATCGCTATTTCCGGCGGTCCCAATCCGGCCGAGATCATCGACTTGGTCGTCCTCGCCGAAAGCCTTGGCTACGAGTCGGCTTGGGTCGCCGAAGGTCACGGCGGCGACCAGTTCGCCATCCTGGCCGCCTGCGCGACGCGGACCTCGCGCATCATCCTCGGCACCAGCATCAGCAGCGTCTTTGTCCGCACCGCGCCGACGATCGCAATGGCAGCCTCCTCAGTGATGGACCTCTGCAACGGGCGATTCATTCTCGGACTTGGATCCAGCCATAAGGCGCAGGTCGGCCCGGAACACGGGGTTGCCTACAGCAAGCCGCTGACCCGTACGCGCGAGACCGTCGCCATCATTCGCACCTTGCTACGCGACGGTCAGGTGCAATTCGATGGCGAGACGATCCGCATCGAGAAATTCGATTTGTGGTACGCACCGCGCCACCCGAACGTTCCGCTGTATCTATCGGCCGTGTTCCCCAAAGGCATCGCGCTGTGCGGCGAGGTCGCCGACGGCATCATTCTGACCCGCAGCACTCTCAACACCGCCGCACCGGTTCGCGCGCAGCTCGCCGAGGCCGCGAGTAGCGTCGGACGCGACCCCGGCAGGATCGAGATCACCACGTTGCTACCAACGGCAATCGGCGAAACGCGCTCTGCCGCACGCGCGGTGTTGCGGCCAGGCCTTGCCTTCTATGCCGGCTTCTTTCCGCGCTACAACAAACTGATGGCAGAGCATGGCTTTGCCGCAGAGGCCGCGGCGATCGCCGAGGCATGGTCGCGTGGCGACCGCGCAGCAACAGAGCGCGCGGTCAGTGACGCGATGATCGATGCGACCAGCATCGCCGGCACACCGGACCAATGCCGCACACGGCTCGAGGCGTATCGGCAATCGGGCATCGACGTGCCGATCATCAGTCCGTTCGCCCGCGGCCCTTGCGCCAAAGCACGCTTCGAAGCCACGATCCGGGCCTGCGCTCCCACCTAGCGCAGGTCCCACTTGACTGCGAACGGCTCGGGACGCGTGCCTCACAGCGAGACGAAACGCGGCGATTTCCGGCTCACCAAAAGTGCGTTAAACGCGGCGGTGGCCACCAGCCCTAGGGGAGGAAACCCATGAAGGAATTCTCCGGCCGGATTGCTGTCGTTACCGGCGGCGGATCGGGCATGGGGCGTGAACTGGTGTGCCAGTTGGTGGCTGAAGGCTGCCACGTCGCAATGTGCGACGTCTCCGCCCGGGGGCTGGCCGAAACGCAGGCGCGCTGCCAAGCGACGGGGTTACCGCAGGGAGTGCGGCTCACCGCGCACCTTGCCGACGTGTCGCGCGAGATCGAGGTGCTGCGCTTTCGCGACGAGGCTGCGGCACAGCATGGGACCGACTGTATCCACCTGCTGTTCAACAACGCTGGCATCAGCGGTGGGGGCAGCATGATCGCCAATGACCGCGATGAGTGGGAGCGCACATTCAACATCTGTTGGGGTGGGGTTTACCTCACCACCCGCGTCTTCCTGCCGCTGCTGCGCGCAGCGAACGAGGCGCATCTGATCAACACCAGCAGCATCAACGGCTTCTGGGCGTCGGTCGGCCCCGCTGTGCCGCACACCGCCTATTCCGCGGCGAAGTTCGCGGTGAAAGGCTTCACCGAGGCGCTGATCGCCGACTTCCGCATAAATGCGCCGCACATCAAGGTCTCGGTTGTCATGCCGGGGCATATCGGGACCGGCATCCGGGTGAACTCGCTGAAGGTGCTGACCGACAGCGACTCCGACGAAATCGGGGTGGCGCAGATCGTGCGGGCGCGTGCACGGTTGGCTTCGATGGGCCGCGACGTGTCGGCGATGTCGGATGATGAGATCCGCGCCGGGTTGGCCGAACGGGCCCGCCGCTTCGTGACCGAGGCTCCGACCAGCGCAGCCGAGGCGGCGACGATCATCCTCGACGGGGTGAAGGCCGGCAGACTGCGCATCCTGGTCGGTCCGGATGCGCATCTGATCGACACAATGGTCCGGCAGGATCCCGATCACGCTTACGAGCCGGAGTTCTACGCGCGCTTTTCCGAACAAGCGGGGTGGTATCCGGGACGCTGAGTAAGGTTCAGGGCGTTCCGGTTGATTTATCCCGCTAGGACCGTCCTTTTCCGCTTCACCGCGACCCAGCACGCCGCGGCCGGCATCGCGCGCGCTCAGGTGGCAAGTTCGTCGGGTTCGTCGAGCAAGCGGTCGGGCACGGGGCGGAAAGCGGGGGTTATGGCGTGCCCTGTTTCTTGTAGTTGAGCAGCCGATTGGATTCAGCGCCTCGAATAGCACCTGGTTCTGATCATCAGGCCGGACCGACACAGACCGTGTCGGTCGTCACTATGGCGAATATCAGCACGTTGCAGCACACGCCGGTCTCGCGGGACATCGGCCGCATCGTAAGCTGGCCAAGTCGAGTGCATTGTCCCGCAGGAACTCAGCGAGGCTGTTGCTGGCGAGCATGTGCGATCTCCGTCCAGGCACTCTGTTGACTCTGCCCAAACTGCATTTCAGCATCCCAAACGCACCTTTAAGGGTCGGACCACATACCCACCATGAGGCCATCGGATACTACGTGGCAGCCTTTGATCTCCGCATTGCACGGGTCGGGCCGCAAGGCGGCACTCGCAATCACCGGAGGTGGCAGCGGCGCGATCGGCGAGTTGCTGCGCGTGCCCGGCGGTTCGCGGCTGTTGATCGAGGCGCAGATCCCCTACGACCAGCACGCGCTCGCGACTTATTTGGGCTTCGAGCCGACACACGCGAGTAATGCTGACACCGCGATAGCGATGGCACGTATCGCACGCGCACGCGCGGCCGCGCTGGCACCAGCGGGCAGCGATCTGCTGGGCCTCGGCGCGACGGCGGCACTGGTAAGCGATCGCCCGCATCGAGGCGAGCATCGATTTCACATCGCCTTCGCCGACGCCGCTGGCGTCGCGCACTGCACCGGCATTTTGGCCAAGGGCCGACGTGATCGTGCCGCGGAAGAAGACCTCGTTGCACACGCGATCGTCCTGTGGCTCGCCCGCGCGTGCCGGATCGCGGCACCATCGCCAGGCAGCCTGCTTGATGCGGATGAACAATTCGCAGAGACGGCCGTCGCAAGCCCGGATCCCATCGATCAGCTTCTCGCCAGCCAGGTTGATCGCATCACGGTCCAGCCCGACGGACAAATAGCACTGTCAGCGCCCATTCCCTCTGTGGTGATGCCTGGGTCGTTCAATCCCGTGCACGAGGGACATGTGGCGCTGGCGCGTGTCGCCCAGGAGCTGAGGCAGCCTCCGCTCGCGTTCGAAATCTCTGTCACCAACGTCGACAAGCCGCCTCTGGCGGGCGAGGCGGTGCGACGCCGGGTCGCGCAATTCGCCTGGAAATCGCCGGTCGAACTCACGCGGGCGCCGACATTCCTCGACAAGTCCCGCCTGTTTCCCGGGGCCACGTTCGTGATCGGCGCGGATACGGCGGAGCGGTTGTTCCAGGCGAAATACTATAGCGATGACGAGGATCGGATGCACCTCGCGCTCGAGGAAATCGCCAATTCCGGGGCAAGCTTTCTGGTGGCGTGTCGCATCGATGCATCGGGGCGTGTGCGCGCGCTGACGGACATCGCTGTGCCGCGACGGTATATCGACCTCTTCATCGAAATCCCCGAGAACCGATTCCGCTCTGACACGTCCTCAACTGAGATTCGTGCCCGCGGGCACGGGGTGGGTGGTGAATAGGCCAGAGATAACGAAACGCCTTCGCGGTACCCGCAAGCAGACGCGATGGCAACATCACAAGCCCATATCAGCAATACCTATGGCCCGGGTCCCGGTCCGTTCGGATAACGCCAGGACACTGCCCGATAGCGGCGTCGCAAGACAACGCATTGGCAGACTCGATGAAACTGCTCCCTGATCGTTACGGGGCGGCACATGCATACCATGGGTGCGTACCGTTAATTCTGGCCGGTACAGCAATCGATACGCCTTCCTGACATCAAGTAGCGCTCTTTCGATGTCCTCTTTGGCTGTCATCGCAGACCTCCCATGACCGGTCTCGTTAAGGGGTATCGGACGCGCTGGACGCCAGCCGACACGGACCGAGCGAGAGACTCGGATAGCAGGCGTCCAGCACGTAATAACCCTTATCGAGACCGGTCACTGGATAGGTCGGTTGGTATCAGACCTTCCGCCATCCCGGCTTGCTCGGATCGACCAATCGCAGATTGACCGGACCCATCCCACAGATAGCGATGACAGCAGGCTCCCTGCCGTCCGCTCTGACGCCGTCGTAATGCGGCGTGCCGGCGACGCGGCGGACAAAGCTGCCGGCCGGCGCGGGAACCGTGTTCTCCGGCTCAAAGTCTGCGCCGCTGTTCACCCACCAGGTGCCCGAAACGACGACGCACAGCCGGTCCGTGGCATAGGAATGCGGCGCGCTCATGTAGCCGGGATCCCATTTCACAAGGATGAAATAGAGGCCCTGTTCGTTGATTGACCCGAACAGCGGCGCCGTTTCGAAACCCCGATTGAACGACCCCTGCTTCTGCCATTTGATCTGATCGGGCAGGCGAACGATGGTCCAGTCGGGATTGATCTTGTCGGCCTGCGCCTGTTCCGCGAACGCCATCGGCAAAGCGGCCAGCAGCGGCGTTAGCAGCAGCTCTCGGCGGCCGGACAGCAATGTGTCCATGGCATTGCAACCTTCCTCGATGCAAATCGACGGTGGTGCAAGTCTGAGGTGAGCGCGCAGCTGACAAGGGGCGGCCGGTAAAAACCTCGTGGCAAAACGCGGAAGGGTGATAGCCACGTCTCCTCGACCCGCTTCACTCCCTGCACCGGCGGCAATGTCTGCGCAAGCTGCGGCGCGATGGTGGATCCTCCAATTCTCCAAAGACCAGATGCACCGCTCTGGATGCGCCACCTTCAAAATGGCCGGGGCAGGCGCATCGGGCGTTGGCCCATAATTGGTCAACCGCAGCCGGATGATCTGCGACACGATCGTTGGAGCGACGCTGTCAACGTCAACGCGCTGCACGCACATACCGGACGTCATGCCGGCGCGATGGAACGCGGCGGTCAAATACCCGGCCCCGCCGGCGCGCGGCATGGCCCTGATAGCCCCGATCCCCTTGAGCTGACAGTCAGCACGGGCTTGTGTGATGATAGAGGGTATCCATACGGTTCGTTTGCCCTTCCGCGGAACTGCTATCTCACCAATGCCATGCGGCCTTAAGTTCACGTCCTCTGCGCAGTTCGGCACGTAGCGCTAAGTCCTGGGACATCTTTTGCTAGATCGGTTCGTTGCTAATGTAAGGCCGATGACTCAAACCGCTGATCTTTCGGCCAGTTTGCCCAACGACCCCTTGGACCGAGCAATCCAATTGCTTGGGATGGCGCGCGAGGAGCTAGAGCGGACGGAGGGTGGCGCCGGAGTACACCTTCGAGGACGCGTTGGTCGAAGCGGAAGTCACTCGGCTTGTGCCCCCAGGCTTGGCCGGCGGGATCAGCGGCTCGATCTCCCGCGATTCCTCGTCCGTCACGTCGCTCTGATAGCGCAGATGGCTGCGGTCGCAGCGGCAGCGGTTCTCGTTCGTCCACATGCGGCACCTCGGCAAATCAGTGCCGGACATAGACTTACGCCCCGATCGAGCCGGGCAAGCCCCAATTTCCTAACCGGCTCCAATGACTGATCGACTGTCAAGCGGCAGAGCCGATGCGACGGGAGAGCGCCCGAATGCCTTGTGGCCTTGACCCCTTGCGGTCGCTCCGCAACCTGAATCGGAACACGATAGTACGCCGGAACATTACAGCATAGCCCTTTCACTCAGCTCGACCCTAATCAGCTCGACCCTAAGCAGACATGACATAATCCCCGCTATCTGAGCTGCGGGTTAGCGGTGATGACAGATTTTCGTTGATGAACGCCACCAGCGTGCGCAGCTTCACCGGTGTCGGAATTTCACGGTTGGACATCCGGCCGGACGTCACTGTCGCGTGCCGAATTATGACACCCTGCCGGGATGGGCCCCCGGCGGGGAAGAAAATGTCCTGTTGGCGCCCGTCAGAGGTTGCAACCAACGTCAAAAAGCATTGCTGCGACGTGGGACCCCGCGACAGCCAGGAGAACGACCCCTTGGCGCCTCTGAAAACCATCACAGACGATTACACTCTGGCGCGACGCTAGCAAACCGACCAAGCCTAGTGACCGCTCTTGACCCGTATCATGGGTCAGATACGGAAGTTAGTGAGACTCAGGTCGGCGGCACCGCGGGTACGGTGAATTGAAAGACTGTGCCGTACGGCACGTTGGATGACACCCACAACTGCCCGCCATGCGACTCGATTATTGAGCGGCAGATCGACAGTCCCATACCAAGCCCGTCGGATTTCGTCGTGAAGAAGGGCTCGAAAAGGCGCTCCGCCGCCGCCGGATCGAGCCCCGCACCGGTGTCTGCGATCGCAACAAGAACATCATCATTCTCGGCTTGTGTCGAGGACACCAGCAGCTCTCTGGTGTGGTCCATGACCGTGCTCATCGCATCGATCGCGTTGGTAATCAGATTCAGCAGCACCTGCTGCAATTGAACCCGGTCGCCGAGCACCGGGCGAACGTCGCCGGACAGAGCGGTGTGAAGAACAATGGTATGCTGTTGCAGCTCGGTGTGTGTCAGTGACAGAACTTCCTGGATGGCGCCGTTGATGGTGAGTTCGGTCTTGTGCGGCGCGGATCTGCGCGTGAGCGCCCGCAGACTGTGGATGACGTCGCCACCGCGTTGAGCGTCTCGCACGACGCGGGTGACGGCGGCCCGCGCTTCGCCAAGGTTGGGCTCGTCCCGGTTCAGCCAGCGCAGGCAGGCATTGCCGTTGGTCAAGATTGCGGCCAGCGGTTGATTGATCTCATGGGCAATGGAGGCAACGAGCTGACCCATGGTCGTCAACCGCGCGACGCGGACCAGTTCCGCCTGAGTGTTTCTCAGCGTCTCCTCGGCGTGTCTGCGTTCGGTGATGTCCATAACCGTGCCGACGAATTCGTTGCCGCTGCCCTCGGCGTTGTCCGGCTGGCCAACGGCTAGCAGGTACTTGATCGATCCGTCTGGCAGAACGACTCTAAACTCATATTGATAGCGTGTTCGTTCGAACGCTGCCTGCTCGAGCACTTGTCCGAACGCGAACCGATCTTCCGGGTGAATTCGGTCCATGAATGTTGTGAAGGGTAGCGGATTGGTTCCTGGAGCGATGCCGAAGAGATAAAAGAGTTCTGCCGAGCCATCGACTAGTCCGGTATCGACGTTCCGACGCCAACTACCCGTGTGGCTGATCTGCTGGGCCTGAGCGAGCGACGCTTCGCTACGCCGCAGTTTGTTCTCGGCCCTTCGCCGGTCGCGATTCTCACTGATCAGGTTGGCATAGAGGCGTGCATTCTCAATGGAGATCGCGGCCTGTGACGCCAATAGCTTCAGGACGGCTATCCGGGCCGGAGTGAACACGTGCGATGCGAGATTGTTTTCGAGATACAGGATGCCAATCAACATTGCCTGCTTTAACAGGGGCAAGCAAAGGACTGACCTTGCATGCTTCTGACGGATGTACGGATCGGCGGAAAATGGGCTCTGGGTCAGGGCTGCATCCAGTATCACACTGTCGTGGGTCCGGGTGACGTACTGAAGCACAGAGTTCGGCAGATCCGAGGGCGTTGCCGGCGTCCCGAGCAGACGAACCTTCACCGTATCGCGACCGGTTGTAGCCTCGGCTTCGATCAACTGTTCATCCGCTTGCCCGAGAACCAGAAGGCCGCGTTCGGCACCGGCATGCTCGACTGCGAGCACCATGAGTGTTTCGACCAACTTCTCAAGGACAATCTCGCCCGACACTGCTTGGTACATTTTGAGAACGGCGGCGAGATCAAATTTCGCAAGCGGCGCGTCCATCGTTGCCGTAAGCGGCACAGGCGCGGGCTCCTCGCGGAGTTGCGGGTGCGATTGCTCGAGTTGACGTGCCTTGCCTTCGGCACCCCAGCGAAGACAGCAATAGCGGGCCTTCTCGAGATAGGAGTCAGCGATCGTTCTCAAGTTTCGCGCCGCGTAAAATCGCGCAGCGATTTCATTGCCAAGCGCCTCGTTCTGAACGAAGCCGCTCTCGTGCGCGATCCGGATGGCGTCTTCATAGAGGCGCTCGGCGTCGAGTATACGGCCTTCGAGGCGCGCCATCTCCGCCGCGAGTAGCAACCTCCGGTCTTCAAAATTGCTCGGGCAATGCTCGGCCCAGATTTCCATCTGCCGATAGTGGGCGGTGAGTGTCACCAGATCTTCAGCGCTCCCCTGCCCCGGCACAACGTCGCTGGACGCGGCCCGAGCCAATCCCGAATAGAAATGATACTCGGCATGTTCGAAGAACGGCCGCGACGTCCAAAGAAGTTCTTGCGCCTTTTCAGCGGCCCCGAGAGCAGAGGAATAGTCATTCGCCCATACATGCGCTTGCAGCTTGCGAACCCAATAGAAACAAGCGGGTAGTGCGAGATTTGGATTCGCCTCAAGGCGCTGCTCGAATTCGGTCTCATCGAAATCGGAGTCGTCGAAGGAGGTGAACTCACTCGTCAGGCCTCGCAGAAGTCGGATCAGACGCAACTGGCCCGTGATCATGTCGACCACGATTCCGAACTGCAGTTTCCGGGCGAACTCAAGCCCATTGACAGCCTCACGCTCTACGTCGCTCAGAGCATCGCCACAGGCCAGACCAATGGTGACCAGATTGTTCCAGCAATGGCCCGCATAGACGAGGTCGCCTGCTCTGTTTGCCGCGTCGAAGGCGCGCTGAACAAACGCATAGCTGGATCGGATGTGCTGCGTCCAGGTATTGCCATTTCCAAAGTTCATGTAAACGCGGGCCATGAAGGCATCCAGTCCGCGTTGGCTTATCAGCTCAACACTGAGCTGACTGAACCGCAATGCCGACGAATGGTCGCCGAAATATGACCCTAGGACCATGCCAAACCAGACATAACCGCAGCAGGATGCGTTGCCATTGCCATGCTCGAGGCTCAGGTTCACCATGCGAGCGGACATCAAACAGGCGAGGTTTTCATCGCTCATAAAAGCGGGCGGCATGAGCTTGGTGAGGACCTCCATTGTTGCGAGCGTCGCAGAATCGGTCATGACGGGCAGGTCGATCAGCTCCTCGATCGAGCGGGATCCGAGCCGTTGCCAAATCCTCTCGTACTCTTGCCATACGTCCTCGTTTGTCGGATGCGGCGACCACTCAATCCCAACCCGCTGCAGGTACTCGAGACATACGGCGACCGCGCTATCGTTCCGGATCAGCAGCGTGTAGAGATCCATACGTAAACCCGCAACCGCGGCTTCGTCTGCGAGACTTCCGGTGCGGCGAGAAAGCCGCAATAGCCGCTCTTCCGCCGCCGCAAGATCACCAATCAAAAACTCACATTCGGCGCGATGTAGCTCCAGCGCAAAGGCAAGGTCATACATTCTCTCCCAGCAGTCCCCCCCCAACAAGCCAGCTCCAGCGGTGAGGTACGTCAACGCTGAAGAATAAGCGCTAGCGTTTTTGGCACGCGTGCCCGCCATGAGGTTGAGACCGGCGACCTGCTCACGCTCCTCCTGTAAGGTGATCATTTCTACACTGCGATTGAAATGGTTGACAACGTCGAAAATAATGTCTTCGGATTCTCCCGGCGCGACGCGCGATGCAAGAGAACGGCCAATGCGGAGATGCGTGGCAGCCAGTTCAGGTTTGGGGATCAACGCATAGGCCGCCTCCTGGACGCGGTCGTGCAGGAACGCATAGACGTCACCAACGGGAGCTACGAGACCCGCCCGAACTGCTTCCCACAATCCCTCGTGGACCCGTGCCTCGGATTCGCCGTACACCAAGGCCATGGTGGCGATCTGGGCGACGTTGCCCAGACAAGCAAGTTGTCCCAAAGCTTCCTTCGTCACATCGGGCAACTGGCTGAGCTTCGCGGTCATCAGATCGGCCACGTTGTCAGTAAAGCCTTTGGCATGGATGGCAGGCAGGTTCCAGGTCCAGACTGCTGCCCCGTGGTTAAATACCAGCAGCTCCTCCTCGGCCAAAGCCATCAGGAACTGAACAGCGAAGAAGGGATTGCCTGCGGTCTTCTCGTGCACCAGTTCCGCGAGCGGTTGGGCAATGTCCCGTTCGCAATGAACCGAATCTGCGATGAGTTGCCCAATATCGGCGGGCGTGAGTGGTGCAACCAGGATTTCCTGAATGCTCCGGCCGCCCTTGCGGATGGATTCCAGCGTCCGCATCAGCGGGTGCGACGGGCCGACTTCATTGTCACGATAGGCGCCAACCAGCATCAAATGCTGCACCTCCGGCTCGGTCACAAGGTGCCCTATCAATTCAAGGCTCGCAGCATCCATCCATTGAAGGTCGTCGAGGAACAAGGCGAGCGGGTGTTCGGGTCGAGCGAATACGTTGAGGAACCGCTGGAACACCAATTGAAAGCGTTTCTGCCGATCTTGCGGCGCGAGGTCGGGAACTGGCGGTTGCTCCCCAGTGACAAGAGCAAGCTCGGGGATCAGGTTGACCATGAGCTGGCCATTCGGACCAAGCGCCTCCAGCAACGCGTTTCGCCAGAGGTCCAGCTCCGTAATTTCCATACTGAGCAATTGACGGACGAGGCTCTGGAAGGCCTGCGCCAGGGTCGCGTATGGAATGTCTCGTTTGTACTGATCAAACTTTCCGACGGCAAACAGGCCTCGTGGCGGAACCGCCTTGTGCAGCTCATTGACGATCGATGACTTACCTATGCCGGAATACCCCGACACCAGCACGAACTCGGTTGTTCCTCGGTCAACCACGCGTTTGAAGGCTGCAAGCAGGGTGTCGATCTCGGCCTCGCGGCCATACAGCCTTTCCGCGATGACAAGCCGGTCTGGTACGTCACGCGCAGCAAGCGGAAACTGCTCTATTCCGCGACGCGCCTCCCATGACGAGAGACACCTCCGGAGATCGGCCTCGACACCTGCGGCGGTTTGGTAACGCTCCTCCGGCGTCTTTGCGAGGAGTTTCATCACGATCGCGGAGAGCTGCGCCGGCACGGCATCGTCTCGTTCGCTGGGCGAGACCGGCTGTCGCGCGATGTGGCAGTGGATCCATTCGAATGGGTCGGACGCGGCAAAGGGCAGGCCGCCCGTGAGCATTTGATACAGGATTCCCCCAAAAGCATAGAGATCGCTCCGGGAATCGATTGACCGGTTCATCCGTCCTGTCTGTTCCGGCGCCATGTAGGCGAGCGTTCCCGCAATCACTTCCGGCGGCGCAAGGGCCTGACGCTCGCGCGGCAGACGCGTGGCGACACCAAAGCCTGTCAACCACACGCTCCCGCTTGCCATGTCTACCAGGATGTTGGCCGGCTTCAGATCTTTATGGATCAGTCCCCGAGCGTGCATCTGGCGTATCGCAGCCGCGAGCGGGACTGCGATGCGCAGAAACGGTGCGATTTCCAGCGGTTCGCGAAGCAATCGCTCAAGCGGCTCGCCACCGGGATCTTCGAGGATCAGCGTGAGCCGGGCCTCGCGATGAACAAGGTCGATGGGACGTGCCGCCCACGTAGCCTCGAGCTCGGTCCGCAGCGCGTATTGATGCTCGAGGCACTTGAGTGAGCTCGCTGAAGGGTTTTCGCCGGCGGCAACAACCAACAGAGTTGGGGCGAGGCCATGGTCGGCACACCGATAAACAGTAAATTCGCCTTCCAGCAATGGTGAAAGCCTGTATGCCGCCAACTCCGTCATGACGGGCTCTCCTGATTGCCGAGAGGTCCTCCTTTACTTCGTCCAGCATCCGCTGGGTGCCGGGGGCCAGAATCATGCTTTACCGTTTGCCACTCCCTAGCAATAGAACAATTTCAGCCCCCGTTCCCGAACGTGGTTGAGGCCACGCCTGCTTCGACGACTACTCCTTCACGAATGGTTTACCGTGGACCAGCAGATGCGCGGGACGGAGGCACCCACAGTACCGTACATGGGCTTTGCCTGAGGCGGTGGGCAGACGGGCGAAGAACGCGTCGTTCCTCGCCATGATCACCGCCGACTTCGGGGTCGGTCAACGACGACCTCCGGGCATGGTCTGGGTCGCCGAGATAGGGCAGCACGGCACCGAACAACGTGCCTTGGTTCGCCCTCCTGCCAGCGCATAGTCACCGCCCTCCTCGACCACCTTCGCGGCTATTGCGCGCTGTCCGTTGAGCGCATCGGCGGTGACGATTGGTGGAGCGGCCATTTCAGGGCCGCCCGGCCGAGCGAGCGCCGCCGCGCTTGCCTGCGATCGCGCCACAGGGGTCTGGGTGGCGAGGTCGTGCATGAAGCGCGGGAAGCAGCCAACGGACTGTGCCGGGTCGCGCAGGCCGAAGAGATGGCCGAAGCTGTCGAGGCTGGGGATAACGTGGCGGCGGCGAAGGAACTGACGCTAGAGCGGCTTCTTGGCGTCGCCGGACATGACCATGTCGGCGCAATCTCCCGCGGCCCCGCAGAGCATGTC
>JASHVB010000914.1 GCA_030039695.1 Acetobacteraceae bacterium | reverse complement strand
GTCGGTGAGAAGTGCTCGCCCCCGCCCTCCGTCGTCCGGTTGGCCAAGTCCTCGGGTAGCCGTTTCACCTCCAGCGCGCGGGCTCGGTGGTGGCGGCGCTCGATGAAGCCACGCTCCTCGAGCGCAGAAATCAGCCGATGGATGCCAGATTTCGACTTGAGCTGCAGGGCGTCCTTCATCTCCTCGAAGCTCGGCGAACATCCGCTCTGTTTCAGATGCCGATCGATATAGACAAGCAGTTCATGCTGCTTTCTGGTGAGCATGGCGCGCGGTCTTTCCGTTCATGGGCCCGCTCGCGACGGGCAGGGACTGTCCGATTCGGAACAAAGCGGCAACTGACGCAGCGTTCTAGATAGGTTCGCGCGGCGGCGTCAAGTGCCTGTGGACAAATCGGTGGAAAAACTGTCCTGCACCGGCATCAATGCTGCGGCGCCGCCAAACCAAGCAACGAATACAGACGTACGCTGGGTGGCCAGTCCGCCATAACATCGGCCCGCCACGCATAGGCACCCCAAAGTAGCGCCAGAATAACGACAATGCTCGCCACCCAAGCGGTTCGCAGCGCCGCTCTACCGGATGATTGCGGCGGCGCGGTCTGCGCCAACCGATCCATGGCGGTCAGCCGGGGCGATTCCGGTTCCCGCTCTTCCGGCGGCTCAGGAGACATCTCCCCCGGTTCCGGCCCTGGCTCCGGCTTAGGCTCCGGCTCATTTACCATCGGTGCTTCAACGGTGCGCGCCACCCATTCCTCGCCGCAGCGGGAACACCGCACGGTCCGCCCAGGGGTCAGCAGCGAATCGGTCACGTCGTACGCGGCCGAGCAGGATGGGCAAACGATACGCATTCATACAAGGTGCCACAGCAGGCGCACGGCGCTCAAATTCACTCCCGTTGCAACGGCGGGGAGGTGAGAATGCCGCATGGTTCGATTCGATCGAATAGGGCTGAGCTACATCCATGCAAGCGGACGACAAGGCCCCGAGGTGCTGCACGACCTCAGCTTCACGCTGCCCGACGGCGTGTTCCGCTGGTTGCTCGGCCCGTCCGGCGCCGGCAAGACCAGCGTGCTGCGGCTCCTGTATTTGGACGTGCGCCCGACGCGCGGCCGGCTGGATCTGTTGGGCACCGACGTTGCGTCGGCGCGGCGGGGTGCCTTGCCACGGCTGCGCCGGCGCATCGGTGTGGTGTTCCAGGACTTCCGCCTGCTATCGCACCTCTCGGCGTTCGACAATGTGGCGCTGCCGCTGCGCTTGGCCGGGCGGCCGGAGGGACAAATCCGCGCCGACGTCACCGAAATGCTCCGCTGGGTTGGGCTTGGGAGCAAGCTGGGCACGCGGCCGCTGGCGCTCTCGGGGGGCGAGCAGCAGCGCGTGGCGATCGCGCGGGCCGTGATCGCTCGGCCGTCGCTGCTGCTGGCCGATGAGCCAACCGGCAATCTTGACGACACCCAGGCCGAACGGCTCATGGGCTTGTTCAAGGAACTAAACCGCCTCGGCACCACGGTGGTGGTGGCCAGCCATAACGATGCGCTGGTTGCACGGCATCAAGCGCCGGCGTTGCGGCTGGAGAACGGCCGGCTGGTCGGGCATGAGTAGCCGTTCCCGTGTCACCCCAACACCCGCAACGCCGAAGCAATGTCCCGCTGAGGATCAATTCGGCCTTGCGGGCCGCGAAATGATATAAAACCGCGCCCGGACCCGCACCATGCGCGCGATCTCCCTTCGCCCTGCCGGTTTCGACGAGCTTGGCCTCCGACGTGCCGGTGTCGACCGCATCCTGCCGTTCCTGGTCGCGGCGATGGCGTTCCTCGCCGCACTTGCCCTTGCCGGATGGGTTGGCGCCGCATCGCTGGCACGCCACTGGCAGCAGGGCGCCGGAGCGGTCCTGACCGTGCAAGTGCCCGACCCCGGCGCGGAGGCAGCGCAGACCGGTGGCACCCGCGTCGCGCGCGTCCTCGCTCTGCTGCGCAGCACCCAGGGTATCGCCGAAGCCCACGAACTCACTCAGGCCGAACTGGATGAGCTCCTGCGTCCCTGGCTCGGCGCGGGCGGGGACCGGCTGGCCGTGCCGTTGCCCGCGGTCATCGCGGTGCGTCTCGCCGACCCGAGGTTCGACGTGGCACCGGTGGCGGCGCGGCTGGAAGCCACCGCCCCAGGCACATTGACGGAAAGCCACGGTGTCTGGCTGCACCGGCTGACGGTACTCGCGCGTAGCTTGCAAGCCTGCGCTGGACTGGCGCTGCTGCTGGTCGGGGGCGTCGCCGCCGCGGTCATCGCGGTCGCCACCCGCGCGGGCCTGGCCGCGCGGCGTGAGGCGATCGAGATCGTCCATGGCCTCGGCGCCACCGATGGCTATATTGCCGCGCGGTTCGCTGCCCGTGCCACCTTGCTCGCCACCTGCGGAGGAATTGCCGGCGCAGGTCTCGCGCTGCCGGTATTGCTCACCCTTGCCGGCATGACCACGCCATTCGTCGGGCTTCAGGTACCGGCGCAGACGCCGGCCGGCGTCCTCGCCGCTCTGCCGGCAACGATCTGGCTCGCCATGCCCATCTTACCGTTCGCGGCCGCGCTCATTGGCTTCGCCACCGCGCAAGGCACTGTTCGCCGGTGGCTGCGGCGATTGCCATGACGACACGCCGCCACCTATGCCGGCTGGCGACGCCGCTCGTGCTCGCCGTCATCGCCTGGTGCCTCGGTTTCGCTTGGTTCGTGCAACGCGTCCACCGGCCATATGCACCCCCGCCCAGCGCCGACGGCATTGTGGTGCTGACCGGCGGCGCCGATCGCATCCAGACGGCGCTGCACCTGTTACAGGAGAACCGCGCCAAGCTGCTGCTGGTGTCAGGCGCCGGCGTAGGGGTCGACTTCGCCGACCTTGCCCATCTCTCCGGGCTGCACGCCGCGCCGCTGGCGGGCCGCGTCACACTCGGCCACGCCGCGACATCGACCCGCGGCAACGCACTAGAGACGGCCGCCTGGGTCAGCCGCCATAACATCCACTCGCTGATCGTGGTGACGGCCTTCTATCACATGCCACGCGCGCTGACCGAGTTGCGACGTGTGCTGACCGGAGTCACGTTCTACCCGATGCCGGTGCGGCCGCCTGGTCTGACCGGGCGCGGTGGACGCATGCTGGCGCTGCGGCTGGAAGCTGATGAGTTCGCAAAATTCCTGATTGCCCGGAGCGGGATCTCGATGCTCGGCCCGGGTCTGGCACCACCCCCCGCACACATCCCATGACCGTCCTGCGCTCCGCCTTGTTTAACCTCGTGTTCTTTGGCGCCACGCTGGTCCTTACCTTGTACGGCACCGTCATTCGTTTCGTTGCCCCGCACCGGGTCTTGCGGTTGGCGATGTTCTGGGCACGGCTGCTCGTGGCATCGGCGCGGATTATCTGCGGCATCCGCCTTGAAGTGTCCGGTGAACTGCCACGTGGCGCTGCGCTGATCGCCTCCCGGCACGAGTCGGCGTTCGACACACTGGTGTGGCTCACCTTGGTGCCCAACGCCTGCTACGTGCTGAAGCACGAGCTGCTAGGCATACCCCTGTTCGGGTCGCTAATCCGCGAGACAGCCATGATCGCGATCGACCGCAACGGGGGCGCGGGCGCCTTGCGTAGCCTGTTGCGGGGCGGCGACCGTGCGGCGCAAGAAGGCCGGCAAATCATCATCTTCCCGGAGGGCACGCGCGC
>JASHVB010000913.1 GCA_030039695.1 Acetobacteraceae bacterium | reverse complement strand
CGCGGTCGGTGGACATGGTGGTGATCCCGGCGTCGGAAGGCGACATGGGCGTGCTGGAAGGCCATGCGCCGATGATCGTCATGCTGCGTGGCGGAGCGATTTCTCTCTACGAAGACGACAAGATCACCGATACCCTCTTCGTTGCCAGCGGCTTCGCAGAAGTTACCCCCGAACGCTGCACCGTGCTGGCGAACGAAGTGATGCCGGTCGCGGAGGTTAGCAAGGAAGAAGGCGAGCGCCGTCTCGCCGCAGCCGAGGCGGAATACGCATCGATCGATCAGGGCGATATCGTTGCCCAGGAATTGGCGCTGGAGCGCCAGCAGTCAGCGCGGGCAATGATCGAAGCGGCTGAGGGGCTGCTCACCGGATCGCGCTAGGCGACCGCTGTTTTGGCGATGCCAAGCCGCGTCGCTTCGCGCAAGACCAGTTGAGTGGCGGACATCAGTGGCGACTCGCAAGCTGCATATGCAGCGAGCCAGCGTCGGTGATCGGCAATCCGCATACATTGCGCCGGCAGACATAAGCGGCAGGTGCGTCGCCGACGAGACCCTTCCCGAATGCCGGATGCTCGGCGGGCAACGCAGCAGCGACCATCGCACGCAGCACGACCACCGCAGGGTCGGGCGCGCACAACGCCGCATCGAGTAGTGCCTGTGCGCGCGGATCGGCCGGATCGCCGGCAACGACCACGGATGTCGCCTCCGCCAGCAGATCGGCGGCGGCGAGCATACCGGGCATGCCGGCGATGCGATCCGCATCCGCGGCGAATGCACGCAACACGCCTTCGGCACGGGTCCGCCACGTTGCGTCGCCAGTCAGCTGAAACAGGCGCGCGTAGACGTCGGCCATGATGCTTGTGCCGGCGGGGGTGGCACTGTCGGCAGCTGTGCGCGGTCGCGCCAGCGGAATGTCCGCAGCATCGGACGCCGTTGTGTAAAATCCACCGACGCCGTCGGAATAGTACGTTTCCGCCGCCCGCACCAGGAGCAGAGCGTGTTCGAGGTACCGCGAAGCGCCGGTCGCTTCGTGCAACGCGAGCGCGGCACGCGCCATCGCCGCCTGATCATCCAACAGACCACCGGCCGTCACGCGTCCCTGCCGGAAGGTATGCTGTACGCGGCCATCTGCCAGGCTCATGTGCGCCGCGATGAATTCGAACGCCTCGGACGCGCGTGTAAGCCACTCTGGATGCTGGAAGACCTGCGACGCCCGCGCCAGTCCGGCGATTGCCAGACCGTTCCAGTCCGCCAGTACTTTGTCGTCACGTCCAGGCCGAATACGCTTGTCACGCTCCTGGAGCAACACGTCGCGCGCTCGCGCCAGCACAGCTTCGTCTTCGGCCGAACCACGCGACGTAACGCGCCGAAGGATGGTATGGCCTTCCCAATTTCCCTCCTCGGTCACATCATAGGCGCGTTTGAAGGCCGTAGCATCGTTGCCTAGCAACGCATCGACCTCGGTTGCGGACCAGATGTAGAATTTGCCTTCCTCGCCCTCACTGTCAGCGTCCTCCGACGCAGCGAATGCGGCCTTGCCGTCGATACGCTCTGCAGTCATGTCGCGGACCATCCAGCCGACCGTCTCCGCGGCGCGCTGCGCGTATAACGGATCGGGGCGATGCGCGTGTGCGAACGCCAGCAACTCCAACAATTGCGCATTGTCGTACAGCATCTTTTCGAAATGCGGCACCAGCCAGACGGCATCGGTGGAATATCGCGCGTAGCCTCCGCCGAGGTGATCGTAGATGCCGCCCTGCGACATGTGCTGCAACATCAGGTGCAGCATGTTCTGTCCCGCGGGATCGCCGGTGCGAAACGCGTTCTGCCATAGGAAACGGAAGATCGGCGGATTGGGAAATTTCGGCGCGCCCTTCAATCCGCCATGCTCCAGGTCGTTCATTCGCAGATACGCATGCGCCACGGCATCGAGGTGCGCCGGCGTCGGCAAGTCGCCGGTCGTCGGCGCGGCGCTGCGTTGCAGGAAGTGGCGCAACGCGGCGGTGTTCTGCGTCACCAACTGGTCTTTCTCGCGATAGGCCGCGGCAGCGCCCTGCAGCACCTGGCGGAACGAGGGCCGCCCCCAACGCGTCTCGGGTGGGAAATAAGTGCCACCCCAGAACGGCGAACCGTCCGGTGCCAGGAACATCGTCAGCGGCCAGCCGCCTTGCTCGCCCAACGCATGCAACGCGGACATGTAGAGGTGATCGATGTCGGGGCGTTCCTCGCGATCGACCTTGATGTTGACGTAGAGTGCGTTCATCAGCGCGGCGGTCTCCGGGTCCTCGAACGACTCGTGCGCCATGACATGACACCAGTGGCACGCGGCATAACCGATCGACAATAGGATGGGCTTGTCTGCTTCCGCCGCCTCGGCGAGCGCGGCCGGCCCCCATGCGCGCCAGTGCACCGGGTTATCGGCGTGCTGGAGCAGGTAGGGAGACGTTTCGTGGCGTAATAGATTGGCGGGTTCGGCCATGGGGCTGGTCCTTCCGCGAGGGTCGCCGCCAGAGATGGCCACGGACGCGGTGAGCCGCAAGTCTGGTCGTCAGCCAACGATCCACCATCGCCACGCGGGGTGATGCCGACCGCTGCTTGCCGGAACGAGCGCGTGCCCGTGATCAGCCGGTTGTTCGGGATCGTCATCCGAACGTTCGTCAGCGACCACGTACCGCCGCATGGTCAAGTTGTAGACTACGCGTTCAACGCATGAAGCCCGGTTCGAGACACCTTGAGCGTTTGCGCGCTGAACTGCTCGCCGACCGGGAGCTCTGCCGGGCGTGGTTGTCGCTGCCTCCAATCGCCCCCTTGGAGTAATCGACTGCGTTGGCATGCAGTATCCGTCGAGCCGAAGTCGTCTCTGGAGTCGAAAGTCCACTTTGGAGATGAAACGCGTGGCAGGGTATGGTCTGCGCCAAGCTTCATCGTACCGGTGTCTCTGCCGCGTTTCCTGGTTCAGGCCTATTCAGTTGGGTGTTCCTCGATCATGCCGCGGTTGCCGGGCCGGGCGATATCGATCTCAGATCCGACGCAATGTACAACGGGAACCGGCGGTGCGGCGGGTGGGTACCGAGATGGCATTATCCGATGTCACTGCGCTTCTCGTAATGACAGCGGTTAGCCGATCCATCTCAACGCCGCCTCAAGTCGCGCCGCCTCCGCCTGGAACGCTGCCAGTCGATCGCGGTTTTCCGCCACCACTTCCTCCGGCGCCCGGCGCACGAAATCAGCATTGGCCAGCTTCTTCGCCACTTTCGCGATCTCGCTCAGCGTTTTGTCGCGCTCCTTGGTCAGGCGCGCACGTTCTGCTTCCACGTCTATCGCGCCGGCCAGAGGCAGCACCACAGTTGCCTCGTTGAGCACCGCTTGCGCCGAGCCTTTCGGCATATCCGCGTTCAGCGCCTGCACGTCTGTTGCGCGGGCAAGCCGGCGGATCGTGTCGTTCCAGCGCGCGGCGCGTGCCAGCGTCTCTGGCGTTGCGTCGCGCAGCAGAACCGGCATCGTCGCGCTCGGTGGCACGTTCATTTCCGAACGCACCGAGCGTACTTCGCTGATCAGCCGAACCACCCAGTCAAGCTCGGCGCGCGCAGCCTCCACGCCGGGCAGCGGCACCAAGAGCGGCCACGCCGCGCGGATCAGCGAATACGGCGCACCGTAGCCGAATCGGTCCCACAACTCTTCCGTCACAAACGGAATAGCCGGATGCAGCAGCCGCAGCAGCACGCCGAGCACATGCGCCGCGGTAGCACGCACTTCCGCCGCGGCCGGGGTGTCGCCTTCTGCCAGCGCCGGCTTGGCAAATTCCAGGAACCAGTCACAGAACGTATTCCAGGTGAAGCGATAACAGGCAGCGGCGTATTCATCGAACCGATAGGCCTCCAGCGCCGCTGTCGCTTCCTCCACCGCAGTGTTCGTTGCGTCGAGGATCCACCGCGTCAGCGGCAGCGTCGCGCGTGACGGATCGAACGACCGATCCGGCGCGATGCCATTCATCTCGCAGAACCGGGCAGCATTCCACAGCTTGGTAACGAAGCTACGATGGTCCTGCACGCGCGACGCGCCCAGCTTCACGTCGCGGCCCGGACCGGTCAGAGAGCAGATGGTGAAGCGCAGCGCGTCGGCGCCGAAATTGTCGATCAGCTCCAAAGGATCAATGATATTGCCCTTCGACTTCGACATCTTCTGACCGCGTTCGTCGCGCACCAGGCCATGGATGTAGACGGTGTGGAACGGCACATCGTGCATGAAATGGATGCCCTGCATCATCATGCGGGCGACCCAGAAGAAGATGATGTCAAAGCCGGTCACCAGCACGTCACCGGGATAATAGCGTGCCAGCTCCTTCGTCTTTTCCGGCCAGCCAAGCGTTGAGAACGGCCAAAGGCCGGAGCTGAACCAAGTGTCGAGCACGTCCTCGTCCTGCACCAGCTCCTCGCCTGCGTGGCCGTAATGCGCATCCGCCGCAGTGCGCGCTTCCACTTCGTCGCGCGCGACGAACACCGAGCCGTCCGGCCCGTACCATGCCGGAATGCGATGCCCCCACCACAATTGCCGCGAAATGCACCACGGCTGGATGTCGCGCATCCAGGCGAAGAACGTGTTCTCCCACTGCTTCGGCACGAACTGTGTCTTGCCTGTCTCGACCGCCTCAATCGCCGGTTTCGCCAGCACCTCGGCATTCGCGTACCACTGCGTCGTCAGACGCGGCTCGATCGGCACGCCACTGCGATCGCCATGCGGGACCTGGTGCACGTGCTGCTCGGTCTTGTCCAGCAGTTCCAACCGTTCCAGCTCGGAGACGATCGTCTTGCGCGCCACGAACCGGTCCTTGCCGTCCAGCGAACGAACGAACGCGGGATCCGCCACGCCGTTCACAGGCATCAGCACGTCGTCGATTTCCGCGATCGAAACGCGCGCCTCGCGGTCCAGGATCGTCGGCATCGCCAGATCGTGCCGGCGCCCTACCTCGAAATCGTTGAAGTCGTGCGCCGGCGTGATTTTCAC
>JASHVB010000912.1 GCA_030039695.1 Acetobacteraceae bacterium | reverse complement strand
AGTGCCTGCCGCCGAAGGCGCAACCGGCCCCCGGAAACGCTCAGGCACAAGGGACCGCGGCGGGATAGGGACCTCTGGAAAGATGGCCGGCGCCATGCCGGCCGCACCGACGGAGTAAGGGGCAGTCGCCCCGAATCTCTCAGGTTCCGCGACAGAGGGGGGTCAGCCGTGTCGGCACAACGCCGGCGCGATGACCCGAGCCTGGAGCGTGCCTTTGGTCGAAAACGCACTGCCTGACGATCCTACGCCCGTGCCGCTGCGCACAACGCCGCTGGACCGGTGGCACCGGCGGCTCGGCGCGCGCATGGTGTCGTTCGCTGGCTACGCAATGCCGGTGCACTACAGTTTCACCGGCGATCTCGCGCTGCGCTGCCGCGGCGGGGTCCTGGCCGAACATCTGCACTGCCGTCAGCACGCCGCTCTCTTCGATGTGTCGCACATGGGCCAGGCCACGCTGACGGGCGCCGCCGGACCGGCAGCGCTGGAACGCCTGGTTCCCGGTGACATCATCGGCCTCAAGCCCGGACGCCAGCGCTACACGCTGTTCACCAACGAGGCGGGTGGCATCCTCGATGACCTGATGGTCGCCAATCTGGGTCGCGAGCGTCTGTTTCTAGTGGTCAATGCCAGCCGCAAGGCGGACGACTTCACGCATCTCACCGCCAACATCCCTGCCGGCGTGACGCTGCAAGAACATGAGCACCGCGCGCTCTTGGCGCTGCAGGGACCAGAGGCAGCGGCGGTGCTGGGCCGCTTGGCGCCTGAGGCCGCACAGCTGTCGTTCATGGGCGTGGGCGAGATCGCAATCGGCGGCATCGCTTGTGTGGTGTCGCGCTCCGGCTACACCGGCGAGGACGGATTCGAACTTTCGGTGCCGGCGAACCAAGCCGAGGCGCTGGCCGATCGCTTGTTGCGGGAGCCGGAAGTCGTTCCGGCCGGGCTCGGCGCCCGCGATTCGCTACGGTTGGAAGCCGGCCTTTGCCTCTACGGCAACGACATCGACGAACTGACATCGCCGGTCGAGGCGGATCTCGTTTGGACCATCGGCAAGCGCCGCCGCAGGGCATGGGACTTTCCCGGTGCGGCCGTGATCCGTGATCAGCTCGACAACGGCTACCCGCGCCGCCGGGTCGGGATGCGCCTCGACGGGCGAGCATCGGCGCGCGCTTTGACGGACATCATCGCCGACGATGGCACTGCCGCGGGCACGGTCACCTCCGGCGGATTCTCGCCGTCGCTGAATGCGCCGATCGCCATGGGCTACGTGCGCCGCGACCTCGTCGATGACGATACACATGTTCGCCTGATGGTGCGCGGCAGGCCGCTGCCCGCGCGCGTCGTGGCGCTGCCCTTCGTCTCACATCGCTATGCCCGATAAGCCAAAGGAAACGATCCATGCCAACGGACAAGCGCTACAGCAAAGGACATGAGTGGGTATCGCTGGACGGTGACATCGCCACGATCGGCATCACGAATCACGCGCAGGAGCAGTTGGGCGACGTGGTGTTCGTCGAGCTGCCGGAACTGAATCGCGAGGTCACCGCGGGCGAGGCCTGCGCTGTCGTGGAGAGCGTCAAGGCGGCGTCCGACGTGTATGCGCCGCTGACCGGAAAGGTGGTCGCGATCAATCCGGACATCATCAGCAACCCCGCCTTGGTGAATTCCGCCGCCGAGGGCGAAGGCTGGTTCTTCCGCCTGGGAATTGACGACACGGCCGCGTTCGACGCGCTGATGGACAGCGACGCCTACAACCAATACCTGGAGACACTTGACTGATGGATGCCGATTTTTCACTGCTGGCCGAGCTCGCAGAACTTGAAGCGGCGGATGGCTTTGTGACGCGCCACATCGGGCCATCGGAATCCGACATTACCGCGATGCTGCGTGTGGTGGGCGCCGCAACGCTTGAGGAGCTGGCAGCGAAGACGGTGCCGGCGGACATCCGCACCCATGGCAGGTTGGCGTTGCCCCCGCCAATTGATGAAGCCGCTGTGATTGCCGAGTTGCACGGCCTGGCAGCGCGCAACGTGCGCAAGAAGTCGCTGATCGGCATGGGCTATTGCGGCACGCACATGCCACCAGTGATCCAGCGCAACGTGTTCGAGAATCCCGGCTGGTACACTGCTTACACGCCGTACCAGGCGGAGATTTCCCAGGGCCGGCTCGAAGCCATGCTGAACTTTCAGACCATGGTCTGCGAACTGACTGGCATGGAGATTGCCAACGCCTCGCTGCTCGATGAGGCAACTGCTGCGGCGGAAGCGATGGCCATGGCGCATGCGAGCAGCAAGTCGAAATCCGACGTACTGGCGGTCGCGGCTGATCTGCATCCGCAAACGCGCGCGGTGCTGGCGACGCGCGCGAAGCCGATCGGCGTAACGCTGGTGGATGTGCCGCCGGGTGACGCAGCGGCGATCCGCGCGGCACGGCCGTTCGCCGTGATGCTGCAATACCCTGGCACCACGGGCGCCATCCGTCCGCTGTTCGACGAGATTGACGCCGCTCACGACGTCGATGCACTGGCGATCGTTGCAGCCGACCCGCTGGCGCTCGCGCTGCTGACCCCGCCTGGCGAGATGGGGGCCGACGTGGTGGTCGGTTCGGCGCAGCGTTTCGGCGTGCCGATGGGTTTCGGCGGCCCGCACGCCGGGTTCTTTGCCACACGCGACCTTTACAAGCGCCATATGCCCGGACGGTTGGTCGGTGTCTCTCTGGACGCGGCCGGCGCGCCTGCGACGCGGCTCGCGCTGCAGACGCGCGAACAGCACATTCGGCGTGAGAAGGCGACGTCGAATATCTGCACGTCGCAGGTGCTGCTGGGGGTGATCGCCGGGCTTTATGCGGTGTGGCACGGGCCGGAAGGGCTTAAGCGCATTGCGCGCCGGGTGAATCTGATGGCGCGACTGCTGGGAGACGTCTGCGTACACGCGGGGTATGAGCTGAGGCATGCAGCGTTCTTCGACACGATTGTAATCGAGTGCGGGAATGCCGATGCGATGTTACGCGCGGGGCTGGCAGCGGGGTTCAACCTGCGGCGCGTCGATGATGGTGCGGTTGGGATTTCAATCGACGAAACCGTAACGCACGAGGAGCTGTCGGCTCTGGCCGGCGTTTTGGGTGGCGAACTGGGCCGGGCGCCGGCCAGCATTCCGGCAGAGCTGATGCGTAACACATTCTTTCTCGAGCAGGCGGTGTTCAATCAATACCGCTCCGAGCATGAGATGCTGCGGTATTTGAGACGGCTGGAAGAGAAGGATATTGCGTTGAATCGCAGCATGATCCCGCTGGGATCGTGCACCATGAAGCTGAACGCGGCGGCGGAGATGTTCGCGGTCTCGCTGCGGGGCTTCACCGACATCCATCCTTTCGCGCCCGAGGACCAGACCGAGGGTTACGCTACGGTGATCCACCGGCTCACGGAATGGCTGCAAGCGATCACCGGTTTTGCTGCGGTCACGTTGCAGCCGAACGCCGGCTCGCAAGGCGAATATTCCGGGCTGCTGACTATCCGCGCCTGGCACGAATCGCGCGGCGAGGGCGCGCGCGACGTGTGTCTGATCCCGTCATCAGCACATGGTACGAATCCGGCGAGCGCAGCGATGGCCGGGCTACGCGTCGTCGTTGTGGGCTGCGATCGTGAGGGCAATGTCGAGCTCGCTGATCTCCGCGCCAAGGTGACGCAGCATCGCGATCGGCTGGCGGCGATCATGGTGACCTATCCCAGCACGCATGGTGTGTTCGAAGCGGCGATCCGTGAGATCTGCACAGTCGTGCACGAGGCCGGCGGCCAGGTTTACATGGATGGCGCCAACCTGAACGCACAGGTGGGACTTACGTCTCCTGCGGCAATCGGCGCGGATGTGTGTCATCTGAATCTGCACAAGACGTTCTGCATTCCGCATGGTGGCGGAGGACCGGGTGTGGGGCCAATTGCGGTCGCCGCGCATCTGGCGGCGTTCCTGCCGAACCATCCGTTGCGCACCGATGCAGGACCGTCGACGGGATTCGGGCCGGTGTCGGCGGCGCCGTTCGGTTCTGCACTGATCCTGCCGATCTCGTATGCGTATATCCGTATGATGGGCGCAGCCGGACTGACCCGCGCATCGGAAGTGGCCATCCTCAATGCCAACTACATCGCGGAGCGGCTGCGCAGGGCTTATCCGGTGCTGTACAGCGGCCCCGGCGGCGCGGTCGCGCATGAGTGCATCATTGATTGCCGCGGCTTCCAGTCCGAGGCCGGCGTGATGGTGGAGGACATCGCCAAGCGCCTTGCGGATTTCGGATTTCACGCCCCAACCATGTCCTGGCCCGTTGCCGGCACGCTGATGATCGAACCGACCGAGAGCGAAAGCAAAGCGGAACTCGACCGGTTCTGCGAGGCGATGCTGGCGATCCGTGCGGAAATCGCGGCGATTGCCGCGGGGCAGCTGGACCGGGCGGACAATCCGCTAAAACACGCGCCCCACACCGCGCGCGAAGTGACGGCAGAGAGATGGACGCACGGCTATTCGCGGGAGCAAGCGGCGTTTCCATTGCCGTGGGTGGCGGCAGCGAAATATTGGCCACCCGTAAAGCGGGTGGACAACGCCTACGGCGATCGCAACCTCGTATGCACCTGCGCGCCGCTGGAGGCCTACGCCGACGCCGCCGAATAACCTCACCTGCGGAGCGGGTGAGGTGCGCAGAGCGCAGCGATGGGCAGGAGGGACCAACCGAACGGTGCGCCTCTGCACCTCGCCCCCCGGTCGCTGCTGCGCAGCTCTCGCTCTGCCGCCGCAAGCGCAAGAGACGTGCCTTGCCTTGCGTCGTCAGCTCGGATCGGCCATCAGTCCGGTCTGAACACTGACGACTGACCACTGAAATGCAGCGGATCTTCTCCGGCATCCAGCCGACCGGCGTGCCCACTCTCGGTAACTATCTCGGCGCCCTGCGAAACTGGGTGGCGCTGCAGGACGGCCATGATTGTATCTATTGCGTGGTCGATCTGCACGCGATCACCGAGTGGCAGGACCCCGCCGACCTGACCCGGCAGACGCGCGAGATGGCCGCCGTGCTTCTGGCTTGCGGCATCGATCCACAAAAACACATTGTGTTCCTGCAATCCTCGGTGCGTGCGCACGCGCAACTCGCCTGGATCTTCAACTGCGTCGCGCGCATCGGCTGGTTGAACCGCATGACACAATTCAAGGACAAGGCCGGCAAGAATCGGGAGAACGCGTCAGCCGGACTCTACGTCTATCCGAACCTCATGGCGGCCGACATTTTGGCCTACCACGCAACGCGCGTGCCCGTGGGGGACGACCAGCGCCAGCACCTGGAGCTGGCGAACGATATCGCGCAGAAATTCAATCACGACTACGGCGTGGAGTTCTTCCCGAACATCGAGCCGCTGATCATGGGTCCCGCCGCCCGGGTGATGAGCCTGCGCGACGGCACGAAGAAGATGTCAAAATCCGATCTGTCGGATCAGAGCCGGATCAACCTGAACGACGATCCAGACGCGATCGCTCAGAAGATCCGCCGCGCCAAGACCGATCCCGAACCGCTGCCTTCCGACCCCGCGGGCCTCGAGCGTCGCCCCGAAGCACGCAACCTGGTCGGCATCTACGCCGCGCTGGCGAACACTGATCACGCCGGCGTGCTGCGGGAACATGGCGGCATGGGATTTGGTGCGTTCAAGGATGCTTTATCGGCACTGGTCATCGAGAGTCTGCGGCCGATCGCCGCGGAAACCAATCGGCTGCTGGCCGATTCCGCACATGTCGACATGGTGCTGCGCGACGGCGCGCAGCGAGCCTCGGCGATCGCCGATCCGATTGTGGCGGAAACCGAGCGGCTCGTCGGCTTCATGCGTGTCGGATGATTGTCCCGGCGGACGCGAGGATCCGCCTGCTCCCCTGTTACCAGGCACGTGAGCAACAATGACACCCGGGTGAGAGCCTTGGCAGTCTCGCCCGATGGCATCGACGTCGACGTGGTGCCTGTGCCGGCGACGATTGACGCCACAGTCTCGGTGGAGCGCTGCGCGCTCTTAAACTCCGTGCTGCCGCGACGAGCGCCGCTGCGAAGCCGGGGTCCTGCTAACGATCGTTAGAACCAACCGCCTGCTCGATTTCCGCATCGGTGATACCCAGCGACGCCGCGGCGGCGCAGATGTCGCGCCAGGTCGTGTCATCCACGGGAATGCCGTCGCGCGACCGCACCTCTGCAGAGCGCCGCTCCGGCTCCCCAGGCAGCAACACTTCGGCGAACCCCGGCGCGACGCGGCTGGAACGTACATGCCCCTTTGTCGCCTCCACCTGTGCACGGATCGCCGCCGGATCCCCGAGTTTCGAGAGATCGATCAACGTCGCCAGCATCGAATTGAGGATGCCGCCGCGCGTCGGCTGGCCCGCTGCCTGGCCGCCGGCCACCGCGGTGGCCATGACCTCGCACAGTACCGCGAGCCCCGATCCCTTGTGCCAGCCAAAGGTCAGCAGTGCGCCGGTGTGGTCACGAATGAAGCCGGTTGGGTCGTTGGTCGGTTCGCCAGCCAGATCGATCAGCGATCCGTCCGGCACCGGCACCCCCTTGTTGAACGCCACACGCGCCTTGCCTGCCGCGATCGATGTCGTCGCCATGTCCAGCATGATCGACGGCCCGCCCTCGCCCGGGATGGCGGTGCAGAATGGGTTGGTGCCGAGCCGCGGTTCAGCACAAGCGTAGGGCGCGGCGATGTCATGGTGATCTGCCACGTTGACGAACGCAGTGAAAACACAGCCGGCATTCGCTGCTTGCTCGCCATAGGTTCCGATGCGGCCGACGTGCGAGGCGTTGCGCAGCGCCAGCACGCAAGCGCCGATCTGCTTGGCGCGGGCAATGGCACGGCGCACTGCTTCAGCTGCCATGCTTTGGCCGACGCCTCGCTTTGCGTCGATCACCAACAGTGCGCCGCAATCCAGTGCCACTTCCGGTGTCTGGTTCGGCACCAGAAGGCCATCGTGCAGCAACCGCACGTAGGCAGGGATCATGCCGACGCCGTGGCTGTCGTGCCCGGCCAGGTTGGCGCGCACGAGGTGGTCGGCGACCGTCGCGGCTTCAGTCTCGGCACTGCCCATGCGCGTCGCGATCAGATGGGAAACAGCATAGAGCGATTGCGGCTTGAACGTCGGCATGGGCACGTGATTCTCCGTTGGATGGACGGTTCCGCATAGACGCTCGGTCGCGACGCGTCGAGGCCGCGGCTTGCACGCCGCACCACGAAATCTAATCGAACCGAAATTCGCTGGTGCGCTCCGAAATCTTCCGACCGGCGCTGTGCGCTGTGCATCGATTGTGTCGCGCCTGGTAGTCGGCCGCTGTTGCTGGAGGTTGCGCCGGTGTGTCCGACCATGCGCCGTCCATGATGAGCGTCGGCGCGCTGGCGATTGGGCGCGCGCATGGTCCAGCGGCGTCGCCAGACACCGAGCTGCGCGTCAACGTCATGGCGGCGATCGACGGGCAGGGTGCTCTTGTGGTGGAAGCGTTTATGTTGCCGCTTGGGCTCGGCGTCGAGCAGCGAAGCTGGCGACCATGCCCGCACACCAGGATGAAGAGCGTTGCGCCAGCCGCGTGGCAGGTTGGCGCGCCTTGCGCTCGCGCGCGCAGGCCGTGATAGGCTCGCGATGAGACTACAAGGCACGCAGGGAGGAAGCACGGATGCCGATCACCGGAGGTCTGTTGGCCGGCGCACTGGCAAGCATCGCGTTCGTCGGCTGTGGGATGACCAGCGCCGCACCGCCGCCGGCATCTACACCGCGGCGGCGCGAGGTCGTGGTGAATGGCAAGCGCATAAAGACGGTCGATGTGCACGCACACTGCATCGTCCCGAAGGCGGCCGAAATCATCAAACATCCGCTGGAGGCGCCGGGTTTGCTGATGCACGATACCTCGGCGCGCATCGCCGCGATGGACGCACAGGGCATCGATCTCGAGGTGCTCTCGATCAACCCCTATTGGTATCGCGCAGAACGCGACGCGGTGGCCGAGCTGATCCGGATCCAGAACGAGACCCTGGTAGAGTTCTGCGCCGCGAGCCCCGACCGGTTCATGGCCTTCGCGACGGCGGCCTTGCAATACCCCGACCTCGCCGCGGAACAAGTGGAACATGCGGTGAAGCAGCTGGGGTTCCGCGGCGTTGGTGTGGCCGGCAGCGTCGCGGGACAGGAACTGGCAAATCCCAAATTCCATCCATTCTGGGCGAAGTGCGAGGAACTTGGCGTATTGGTGTTCATGCACCCGCTCGGCACGCGCGAGCTGGAGCCGAGCGGTCGGCTGAACGGCAGCGGCCTGCTGACCAACACCATCGGCAATCCGCTGGAGACGACGATCGCGCTGTCGCACCTGATCTTCGAAGGCACGCTGGACCGGTTCCCCGGTTTAAAGATCTGCGCCGCCCATGGCGGCGGGTTCCTGCCGTCGTACGCCAACCGCTCGGATGCGGTGATTCGCACATTCCCAGAGCGGGTCGGGTCGCTGCCGAAGAAAAATCCGACGTCGTATCTGCGCGACGGCCAGCTTTATTTCGACACGATCGTTTTCACACCCGAAGCGCTGCGGCATCTGATCGCCGAGACCGGCCCCGACAAGGTGATGATCGGCACGGACTATCCATTCCCGTGGACCAGCACCGAAGTCGACCTGGTGCTGAACACGCCGGGGCTGACCGACGACCAGCGGGTGGCGATTCTCGGTGGCACGGCCGCAAAGCTGTTGGGGATCTCGGGCTGAACCGGCTCACCACATAGGATGCGGGGGTTGAGCCTGCGCGCGGGAGCGATCAGTGCGCGGTGATCGGGATTATCGGTTACGGCCCTCTCCGCCGCATCCCACCCCGCCCGCGCCGCTTCGACGGATCGTAACCCCCACCGCCAGGCCCCATAGGTTCCGGCCCGCGATCCTTCCGTCCACGCGCACCACCCGCGCCCGCACGCAAAGAAGCACTCGGCGCCGGTGGTGGCTCCAGCCCCAAATCCAGCGCCTCTAGCCGCCGCAGCTCGTCGCGCAGCCGTGCCGCTTCCTCGAATTCCAGATCCGCCGCCGCCGCGCGCATTCTCTTCTCGATCTCGGCAATGCTCGCCTTCAGATCCTTCCCGACGAATTCTGCCGTCTCGGCATCCTTCACCGGGGCAACCGTCACGTAATCCTGCTCGAACACGCTCTCCAGCACCTTGCCGATCGAACGCTTGATCGACACCGGCGTGATGCTGTGCGCCTCGTTCCATGCGCGCTGTTTGTTCCGGCGCCGTTCCGTCTCCTCGATCGCCACCCGCAGCGAATTCGTCATCGTGTCGGCGTACAGAATTACCCGCCCGTCCACATTACGCGCCGCCCGACCAATCGTCTGGATCAGCGAAGTCTGCGACCGCAGAAACCCTTCCTTGTCGGCATCCAGAATCGCCACCAGCGCGCATTCCGGAATATCGAGACCCTCACGGAGCAGGTTGATCCCCACCAGCACGTCGAATACGCCGAGCCGCAGATCGCGTATAATCTCGATGCGCTCCAGCGTGTCGATGTCAGAGTGCAGGTAGCGCACTTTCACCCCATGCTCCTGCAGGTAGTCGGTGAGATCCTCCGCCATGCGCTTGGTCAGCGTGGTGACCAGCACGCGTGCGCCCTGCGTGGCGACGGTGCGGCATTCCGCCAGCAGATCGTCGACCTGATGCTCCACCGGCCGCACTTCCGTCACCGGGTCAATCAGCCCGGTCGGCCGGATCACCTGTTCGGCAAACGCACCGCCAGTGCGCTCCATCTCCCAAGGTCCCGGTGTTGCGGAAACGAAGATCGTCTGCGGCCGAAACCGCTCCCACTCCTCGAATTTCAGCGGACGGTTGTCGACGCAAGACGGTAGCCGGAAGCCGAATTCGGCCAGAATGGACTTACGATTGAAGTCTCCGCGGTACATCCCACCAAGCTGCGGCACCGTCACGTGGCTTTCGTCCACGATCAGCAGCGCGTTCTCCGGCAGATACTCGAACAGCGTTGGCGGAGGTTCGCCCGGATTGCGGCCGGTGAGATAGCGCGAATAGTTTTCGATGCCCTTGCACGAACCGGTCGTTTCCATCATCTCGATGTCGAACGTCGTGCGCTGCTGCAGGCGCTCCGCTTCGAGCAGCTTGCCGTCCGACGTCAGCTCGGCAAGCCGTTCCTTCAGTTCCACTTTGATGTCTCGAACCGCCTGAGTGAGCGTCGGCCGCGGTGTCACATAGTGGCTGTTTGCGTACACAACGATCTCATTCAACGCAGCCGTCTTGTCTCCGGTCAGCGGATCGAATTCGTGAATCGATTCGATCTCGTCGCCGAACAACGAAACGCGCCAGGCCCGGTCTTCGTAATGGGAGGGAAAGATATCGACGATCTCCCCGCGCAGCCGGAACGTGCCGCGCTGGAATGCCGTATCATTGCGGCGGTATTGCAGATCGACCAGCGCCTTGGCCATCGCGTCGCGATCGATTCGGCCGCCCACTTCCAGGCGAACGACCATGCGCGAATAGGTCTCGACCGAGCCGATGCCGTAAATGCAGGACACCGAGGCCACCACGACCACGTCGTTCCGCTCCAGCAGCGCCTGCGTCGCCGCATGCCGCATACGGTCGATCTGCTCGTTGATCTGCGCGTCTTTTTCTATGTAGGTGTCGGTGCGCGGAACATACGCCTCGGGCTGATAGTAATCGTAATAGGAGACGAAGTATTCCACAGCGTTGGCGGGAAAGAACTGCTTCATCTCCCCGTAGAGCTGCGCAGCCAGCGTCTTGTTCGGCGCCAGGATCAGCGTCGGCTTCTGCACGGCCTCGATCACCTTCGCCATGGTGAAGGTCTTGCCCGAGCCTGTGACGCCCAGCAGCACCTCGTCGAGTTCGCCCGCCTGAACGCCCTGCACCAGCTCGGCGATCGCGGTCGGCTGATCGCCGTTCGGTTCGTATTCCGAGACAACCTTCATCCGCCGTGTCAGTGGCTTGGCCGGCTGCTTCTGCGGCATGAACAACACGGGCGGCGGGCGCAGCAGAGTGTCGGACATCGGATGGCTCCTTAGCTCCTACACATGGCGCCGCTTCGCCGCCGCGGGAAGGGTCGGCTTCAGGCTTGTACGAATTCCCCGGACTTGCCGCCGGCCTTGTGCACCAGCCGCAGTCCATCGATCCGCATGCCACGGTCTACCGATTTGCACATATCGTAAACCGTCAATGCGGCGATCGAGGCGGCCGTCAGCGCCTCCATCTCCACGCCGGTCTGGCCTCTGGTGCGGACGGTCGCGGCGATTTCCACCGCCTCCGCCTCGGCCGACAGTTCCAGCGTGACGGCGTTGATCGGTAGCGGGTGGCAAAGCGGAATCAGCTCCGATGTTCGCTTCGCCCCCATGATGCCGGCGATGCGAGCCACGCCAAGCACGTCGCCCTTCTTCGCGGTGCCCTCACGAATCATCGCCAGCGTTGCCGGCTGCATCAGGACACGCACACGCGCCGTGGCGGTGCGGTCAGTCGCGGGCTTGGCGGACACGTCCACCATCGCCGCATTGCCGGACGCGTCGAAGTGGCTGAAGGACATTAGATACCTCCCTCTCGCGCGGTAGCGGGCGAGGGCAGGGTGGGGGGGCGGCGTCGTGCGCGTCGCACGCTACTCGCTCCCACCCAAGGCGGCAGAGGGGTGCCGCGGCCCCCCCAGCAACTCCCGCGTCGCGGCAGCAACATCCGCCTGCCGCATCAGGCTCTCTCCCACCAGATAAGCCTGCGGTCCCACGGTTGCCAACCGCTGCAGATCGTTCGTCGTGCGTATCCCGCTCTCCGCCACCAGGAACCGGTCCGCCGGCACCACCGCCGCAAGTCGTTCGGTCACCGCCAGATCGGTGCGTAACGTCCGCAGATCGCGGTTGTTGATGCCGATCAGCGACGTCTGCAGCCCCAGCGCTCGTTCCACTTCGCGCTCGTCATGCACTTCCACCAACACGTCCATGTCCAAGCTACGAGCGATCTCCTCCAACTCGCGTGCTTGCACATCACTCAGCGCGGCCATGATCAGCAGGATGCAGTCAGCACCGATCGCTCGGCTTTCGTACACCTGCCAAGGGTCGAGCACGAAATCCTTGCGCAAGACCGGCAGATCGACTTCCGCCCGCGCCGCCTGGAGATAGGCTGTGCTGCCCTGGAAATAACGTGCGTCCGTTAGCACCGACAGGCACGTCGCACCGCCGTCGCGGTAAGCCCGCGCCAGCGCCGGCGGATCGAAATCAGGCCGGATGAGGCCCCCCGACGGCGACGCCTTCTTGATCTCTGCGATCAGTCCATACCGCCCCGCCGCCACCGCCTGCTTCAGTGCTCGGCCGAAACCCCGCGGTCTGTCCGCCTGCGCGGCGGTGAGCTGGCGCAGCGCCTCTATGCTCGTCGCGGCCTTGTGCTGTGCCACGTCGGCCAGGGTGTCGGCGCAGATGCGCGCAAGCACGTCCGGCACGGCAGGGTCGTTCTCTGGCATGCTCTCTCCTCGGCGGACGCCACTATGCTGGCAACGCCGTTTCCCGCCGCATGGTTTGCAGGGCACCCAGCGCAGCGCCCGAGGCGATCGTGGTCGCAGCGATGGCGACACCCTCGCGCAGAGTCACGGCACGGCCCGCAATGATCAGCGCGGCGGCGGCGTTCAGTAGCACGGTATCTCGATAGGGGCCCTCGGCGCCCTCCAGCAAAGCAGCCAAGCTGGCGGCGTTCAGTGCAGCATCGCCGCCACGGATCGCCTCGATGGGTGAGCGCGGCAGGCCGGCGTCCTCTGGCGTGACAGTGAATTGCGTCACCTCCCCGTCGCGCAGCGCGGTGACCTGGTTCTCGCCGGCCACCGTCAGCTCATCAAGGCCGACGCCATGCACGATCCAGGCGCATGTGCTGCCCAGAGCGCGCAGCGTCTCTGCCATCGGGCGGGCCCATTCGGGGGCGAACACGCCGGTGAGCTGGCGACGCACGCGCGCAGGGTTCGCCAGCGGGCCGAGCAGGTTGAAGATCGTGCGGGTTCCCAGTTCGACGCGAACCCCTCCGGCATGGCGCATCGATGGGTGATGGCGCGGCGCGAAAAGGAACACGCAGTTGGCGGCGCGCAGGATATCGGGCAGGCGCTCCAGCGGCGTGTCGACGTCGACGCCGAGTGCAGCCAGCACATCGGCCCCGCCGGTGCGTGACGACAGCGCCCGATTCCCATGCTTGGCCACCGGGACTCCGGCGCCAGCGACCACAAAGGTGACCGCGGTGGAGATATTGAGCGTGCCGGCGTTGTCGCCACCGGTACCGCAGACATCGATCGCGTCCTCCGGCGCGGCAATCGCCGTCATGCGGTTTCGCATGGCGCGGACGGCGCCAGTGATCTCAGGCACGGTCTCGCCGCGCACGCGCATGGCCATGAGCAGGCCACCGATTTGGGCCGGGGTGGCCTCGCCGGACATGATGATGTCGAATGCGGTTTCCGCGTCATCGGCAGACAGCGTATCGCCGGCGGCGAGACGGGCGAGCAGTGGTTTGAGATTATTGGACAAAGATGGTCAGGCGGCGCGGGCGGGCTCGTTGCTGCCGCGCGCAATGGCGAGGAAATTCCCCAGCAGCCGATGGCCATGCTCCGAGGCAATGCTCTCGGGATGAAACTGCACGCCATAGACCGCAAGGCTCCGGTGACGCAGCCCCATCAGAATGCCGTCTTCCGTCCAGGCCGTGGCGATCAGGTCGGCAGGCAGTGTGGCGCGGTCGACGATCAGGCTGTGATAGCGCGTGGCGGTGAACGGCGACGGCATGCCTTCCAGGATGTCGGTGCCCGAGTGAAAGATGCGACTGGTCTTGCCATGCATCGGCGCGGGTGCGCGGACCACCTGGCCGCCGAAGGCCTGGCCCACCGCCTGGTGCCCGAGACAAACGCCGAGGATCGGAATCCGGCCGGCCGCCTCCGCGATCAGCTCGAGGCAGATGCCGGCCTCGTTCGGCGTGCATGGGCCGGGCGATAGCACGATCGCTTCCGGCTGGCCGGCCAACGCTTCGGTCACCGTCAGCTTGTCATTGCGCACAACCTCGCAATGTCCGCCCACCTCGCCGAGGAAGTGGAACAGGTTGAAGGTGAAGCTGTCGTAGTTGTCGATCAGCAGGATCATGGCGCGCCATCCTGGCCTGGCGGGGGCTGGCGGGTCAACGTGGTTGCGAGTTGCGCCGGGGTGGCCTGCCATCAGCATCCCATCGAGTTGCCCGACGATGCGATCATCGAGCGTGCGTCGGCCTTGCTGGCGTCAAGCGAACCCGCCCTATGCCGGCGTTAGGGAGATGACCGGGCATCATCGCTCCGGTCGGCGGCGGGAATGGTGCCGTCTGTGCTGGTGCCAGCCGGCCTGAGTTCGGGTCGCATCATCGCGGTGGCGCGGAATGTGCGGCCCAACTCCGGGTACGCTTCCGCAGCATCGTGGTGGTGGTCGACACCGCGTGCTGCGCCGACGATCGGCTGCGCCTGTTGCCGGTCCGTGGGCTTCGGCGGGTGCGATCGAGGATGGGCAACGACCGCCTGGGGACGTGGTGTCGCGATGACCGGGGTCGTGACGAGTTGTCTTGGCGAGTAAGTCACGCGTGATTTGGGGTGTCGCCGCGGGCTTGGCGAAGCGTCTCGTCGGTGATCGCCATTTGCCGCCCCCTTGATCAGGTGTCGTTTCAGCCCGCTCGATCGCAAACACCGCGGCCGGGCGTGACGCTCGCTGCCGCTCGGCCGTATGATCGCCGCTGCAACCGAGGAGTTTCGATGTCCGCTCAACCGCTCGCCGGCCTGAAGGTCCTGGAATTCACCCACACCGTCATGGGGCCGAGCGCCGGCCTGATCTTCGCGGAACTCGGCGCCGACGTGGTGAAAGTGGAACCGGCACCGAACGGCGATCACACGCGGGGACTCGGCGGGTTCGCAGCCGGATTCTTCGCCGCGTTCAACCGCGATAAGCGCAGCCTGGCGATCGACCTGAAACGGCCCGAGGGGCAGGCGGCGATGCACCGGCTCGTCGCCGGTGCCGACGTGCTGATCGAGAATTTCGGCCCGGGCACGATGGAGCGGCTGAACTGCGGGTACGAGCAACTTGCGCGGATCAATCCCCGGTTGGTGTATCTCGCGCTGAAGGGCTACCTGGCCGGGCCGTACGAACACCGCCCGGCGCTGGATGAAGTGGTTCAGTTCCAGGTCGGGCTGGCTTACATGACCGGTCCGCCGGGCCGGCCTTTGCGCGCCGGGGCGTCGGTCATCGACATCATGGGCGCGGTGTTTGGTGTCGTCGCGGCGCAGGCAGCGCTGCGAGAACGGGAACTCACCGGCAAGGGCCAGAAGGTCAGCAGTGCGCTGTTCGAGAGCGCTGCGTTCCTGATGAGCACGCACATGGCGGGCATGACGGCAACAGGATTAGAGGCGCGGCCAATGCCAGCACGGCGCGGCGCATGGGCGATCTACGAAGTGTTCAAAACTGCCGGGGAGGGGCAGTTGTTCATTGGGGTTACCAGCGACCAGCAGTGGGCACGCTTCGTTGAGGAGTTCGGCTTGCAGGAACTGGCGAAGGATCCCCGATTAGCGACGAACTTTACCCGCCTGCAGGAACGGGAGTGGCTGATTCCGGCCTTGCAGGAAGTGCTGGGCCGGCTACCGCAGGACGAGGTCGCTTCGCGCTGCGAACGCGCCAATGTGTCATGGGCCCCGGTCGGCCAACCGAGCGATTTATTCGACGATCCGCATTTACTGGCGACCGGCGGTCTGGTGGAAGTGTTCGTCTCCCGTATGGGCGGCGCAGAGGGCAAGAAGGTTGGCTTGCCCGCGCTGCCGATCGAGTTCGACCGCCAGCGTGCCGGCGTCACGCGCCAGCCCCCCCGCATGGGTCAGCACAATGCGGAGGTGCTGGCAGAGGCGGGATTTTCCCTCGACGAAATCGCGCGATTGATGGAATTGGGGGTGATCGCGGCGGCCGCGTGAGCACTTTCCCGCTGCGTGGGACAGGGTGCCCCGGACGTGGCCGATGACGGGCGGGACGCACGCGCAACTCGGCGCCCTTCATGCCCTACCCGTCCCGCTTCGTTCGCCCCCCTCTCCCGCAGA
>JASHVB010000114.1 GCA_030039695.1 Acetobacteraceae bacterium | reverse complement strand
CTATCGGGCTGGCACTGCGGTCTTCGGCGTCGGTGGCCAGCCCCGCCGCAGCGATGCCTTTCACCCCGCGCGTGCGGCCGGGTTCGACGACCAACCGAGAAATCGCAAGTCGTCATCGCCAACCCTCGCCAGCCGCCCCGGCGGCGATGGGTATGCTGGCGGCGTAGCAGCCGTCGCCTCTGCGGTCGGGGCTGGGTCTGAAGCACGCCCGTGAGCGGAAAGGAGGACCGTTGCCTGCCGCCCAGTGCGGGAGGTTCTTTGTAGCGCTCGCCGGCTTCGTCGCATTCGCGTCGCTGCGTTCCGTCGCAACCGCCGGCTCCGTGCCGGACTATCTCAATGCGCCCGTCGATCGTTGGCTCGTCGGCGACGGCGGCGGCTCGCCAGCATGATCCGCGCCGCCGCGCGCGGTTTCACCGACCCTCGACCGTTGATCTATGCTGGATAGAGCGTCCCGTTGATATGGAGGAACCTTCGCCGTTGTCGCGACTGATGGGCGCATATTCGCAACGGTACGCGGAACCTTAGTGAAGGCTTCGGCAGCCGCGGCAGTGAGAGAGAAACCCGAGTCGTTACCAAGTGGGCTGTTTCCACGGCATGAGTACAACGTGCTCCTGTCGACGGTCTCCCGTTGTGTCAGGTGCCGATTTGTGGGAGCGATCTGCCGGTCGACGCGTGAGATCTGAGGCAAGGATCAAGGCCGGTATGGAGTGGATCGCCCCCGAAAGCGAGTGGCTGGAGAGTGATGCCCTCGGCGGATTCGCATCCGGCACAATCGGTGGTATCAGAACCCGCCGTTATCACGCAGTACTGCTGACCGCGACCACGCCGCCCACCGGCCGGGTCGTGCTCGTCAACGGGTTCGAGGCCTGGATCGAGGCAAGGTCAGGCAGCTTCCCGATCAGCAGCCAGCGTTACGCGCCTGACGTACAATATCCGGACGGGTTCAGCTACATCGTTGGCTTCACCGCGACACCCTGGCCATGCTGGACGTTTCGTGACCACGCCGGAACCGAGATAACGCAAGAGATCGTGGTGCATCGCGACACGTGCGAGACCGTACTGCGCTGGCGTCGCCTCTCGGATGGTGCCGCGAGGCTGCGCCTGCGCCTGTTGCTGTCGGTCCGTGATTATCACGCGCTGCACAGGGAAAACCCAGCATTTAATATGCAAGCGACGGTGCGTGATGGCAACGTGTCCTGGCGCCCATACCCGGATCAACCGGCAATCACCGCTCTTACCAACGCTGACTACACGCACGCGCCCGACTGGTACCGCAACTTCACGTATTCCCGGGAGTACGAGCGTGGCCTGGATTTCGTTGAGGACCTCGCTTCACCCGGCACGTTCCTATGGGATCTCTCGTGCGACGACGCGGTGATGGTCTTGCGTGCGGGCGACGGGCTGGGTGTGCGTGCCGCACCCTATGCAGCGATGCTGGTGGGTTCCGAGCAAACGCGCCGCATTGCCGCAGGTCCGCGTGGCGTAGCGGCCGAAGCGTACCTCGTGGACCGCGGTGGAGGACGCACAGTGATCGCCGGCTTCCCCTGGTTCACCGACTGGGGTCGCGACACATTCATCGCCATGCGTGGTCTCATGCTTGCCACCGGGCATCTCGCGGAGGCCGAGGCGATTTTGCTCGCCTGGTCCGGTTCTGTAAGCGAGGGCATGCTGCCGAACCGCTTCCTCGACACCGGGGCCTTACCAGAGTTCAACGCGGTGGACGCCTCACTCTGGTTTATCGTTCTAACATACGAGTATCTGATCGCTGCCGAGGAGAATGGGCGTGCGGTCAGAGCGGACGTGCGGCGCCGTCTGCATGATGCAGTGGAGGCCATCGTGCAGGGCTACGCCACAGGAACACGCTTTGCGATTGCCGCCGATTCCGATGGTTTGTTGCGCGCCGGCGTGCCGGGTGTCCAGCTGACCTGGATGGACGCGAAAATCGGTGACCGACCGGTGACGCCGCGGATCGGCAAGCCGGTGGAGATACAGGCGCTTTGGATCAACGCCCTGCGGATAGTCGGCGCATGGTCACCGCGCTGGGCCGAACTCGCACGTCGCGCGACAACCTCGTTCGGTGACCGGTATCCAAACCCGGCCACCGGACTATACGATGTCGTAGACGTCGACCACGTGGCGGGCGCGGTGGATGAAAAGCTGCGGCCTAATCAGATCCTGGCGGTCGGCGGCCTGCCGTTCGCGCTGTTGGAAGGCGACGCGGCGCGGAACGTGGTGGATCTGGTTGAAAGCAAACTGCTTACGCCGCTTGGGCTGCGCACCCTCTCTCCGGACGATCCGGAATACGTGCCCCGCTACCGCGGCAGCCCTGCTCAGCGCGACGGTGCGTACCACCAGGGAACCGTGTGGCCGTGGCTTATGGGACCGTTTGTAGATGCCTGGCTGCGTGTGCGCGGCGGCTCGACGATGGCAAAGTCGCAGGCGAAACACAGGTTTCTGGCCCCATTACAGGCGCACTTGGCGACGGCCGGCATCGGACACGTTTCCGAATTGGCCGACGGTGCACCGCCTCACGAACCAGGCGGCTGCCCTTTCCAAGCCTGGTCGCTCGGTGAGCTGATCAGAATTGAACGCCTGCTTGCGCCACCCTCCGACGAACTCCCTGGGGAGATACTATGATACGAGAGCCGTTCGCCGCCCTGGCAATGTCTTTACGCGAGACCGCGGAGGGACAACGGCTCGAGGCAGCGCGGACCGACCCCGCCTGGCGTCGCTGGGGACCGTATCTGAGTGACCGGCAATGGGGCACAGTGCGCGAGGACTACAGCTCCGACGGCACAGCCTGGGACTACCTGCCGCACGATCACGCACGCAGTCGAGCATATCGCTGGGGCGAGGATGGCATCGGCGGATTCAGTGACGACAAGCTCCGCTGGTGCCTGGCGCTGGCACTGTGGAACGGCCGCGACCCCATCCTCAAGGAGAGGCTGTTCGGCCTGACCAACAGGGAGGGAAACCACGGCGAGGATGTGAAGGAACTGTACTACTACAGTGACGGCCTGCCGACGCATTCCTACATGAGAATGCTCTATAAATACCCGCATGCTGCCTTCCCTTATGCCAGGCTGGTAGATGAAAACCGCCGTCGCAGCAGGGCTGAACCCGAATTCGAACTGGTCGATACCGGCGTATTCGATGACGGCCGGTATTTCGACGTGACGATCGAATACGCAAAGCAGGCGCCCGACGATTTGCTCATGCGCATTGGCGTCCACAATCGCGGTGCCGCGCCTGCCACGCTGCATGTCCTGCCCACGTTTTGGGCACGTAATACATGGTCCTGGAAGCCCGGTTCGCCGCGCCCTCTGCTACGCGCGCTGCC
>JASHVB010000911.1 GCA_030039695.1 Acetobacteraceae bacterium | reverse complement strand
AAATCGTTGAAGTCGTGCGCCGGCGTGATTTTCACCGCGCCGGTGCCTTTCTCCGGGTCGGAGTACTCATCGGCAACGATTGGAATGCGCTGCCCCACCAGCGGCAGCACCGCAAACTTCCCCACGAGATCGCTATACCGAGCATCCTTCGGATGCACCGCGACTGCGGTATCGCCGAGCATCGTCTCCGGCCGTGTTGTCGCGACGATGATGGTGCGGCCTGGCTCATCGGCGATCGGATAACGGATGTGCCAGAGCGAGCCGCGCACCTCGTGGTTCTCGACTTCCAGGTCGGAGATCGCCGTCTGCAGCTGGGGATCCCAATTCACCAGCCGCCGGTCCCGGTAGATGAGGCCCTGCCGGTACAACGTGACGAACACCTCGCGTACCGCGCGCGACAGGCCTTCGTCCATTGTGAAGCGCTCGCGCGGCCAATCCAGCGATGCGCCAAGCCGCCGCAACTGCCGCGTGATCGTGCCGCCCGATTCCGCCTTCCACTGCCACACGCGGTCGATGAACGCCGTGCGCCCCATCGCCCGGCGATCGATGTTCCCTTGCTCCGCCAGCAGACGCTCCACCACCATCTGCGTGGCGATGCCCGCGTGGTCCGTTCCCGGCTGCCACAGCGTGTCGCGGCCCTGCATCCGCCGCCAGCGGATCAGGACGTCCTGCACAGTGAACGTCAACGCGTGCCCCATGTGCAGGCTGCCGGTGACGTTCGGCGGCGGGATCATGATGGTGAAGGGCTGTGCGCTCGACGTCGGATCGCAGGCGAACGCACCAGCGCTTTCCCAGCCTGCGTACAAGCGGGGTTCGATCTCGGCGGGGTCGTAGGTCTTGTCCAGCATAGCGGGTCTCCTGCGGCCTCAGGCGGATGCCGCAGGAGGCCGTGCATGACAACGGGACACTACGGCACGCTGCGGCCGACGACGCGCTCGATCTCGGCCCGCACCAGCCGCTCGACCATCTCCGGCAGATGCGCGTCCAGCCAGTCCTTCAGCAGCGATCGCAGCTCTTCGCGCACGATATCCTCGATCGTGGCGCCACCTGGGCGCACTTTCAGCGCCCGATCGGCTGCCAGCGTGCGCAACAGGCTGCTCACCGCCGTCGCGGCGGCTGCGGCCGCCTCCGGCGCAACCAAATTCGGCGAGGGTTGCGCCACGGGGTCGGTCCGCGGTTGCGACGCCATTTCCGTCCGGGTCTCGGCCCGTTCGTCCGGCACCATCATCGAGGGGTCCAGCACCAACACGCTGTCCGCCTTGTTCGCCGGCGCCGGGTCCGGAACGGCGGGCGCCTGTTGCGGGTCCTGCTCGCTGAGGATACGGCGGATCGAGGCAAGTACGTCTTCCATCGAGGGGTCGCCGCCCGCCCCCTCGCCCGATCCGGACGCTGCCCCGGTGGCAGGCGTCCCAGGAGGTGAATGTGCGCCGCTCATCGTCCGGCCTCGCCCGACAACTCAGCGGCCCGGCTGGTTGGTGGCGTAATCGCCCAGGCCAACCCATCGGTTCTTGACGGCCTGGTAATAGGCCGTGTCGTCATACAATGGCACGTTCAGGGCCAAATCCCGTGCCGTCAACCGCCCCACCGCAGACGCTACCTGGTATGACGCGGTCACCACCTGTGCCAGGTTCTGGACCAGCGTCGTCTGCGAGTTCAGCAGTGCCTGCTGCGCGTTCAGCACATCAAGGGTGGTACGGGAGCCAACAATCGCCTCTCGCTCCACGCCTTCCAGGGCGATCGCGTTGGCCCGGATCGCCGCCCGCGTGCTGGCGGCCGACGCGCGTGCTGCCACCAGGGTCTCCCATGCCTGAACTGCCAACTCGACGGCCGTGCGCTGCGCATCGCTGACCAGGCGCGCATTTTGCTGTTCGGTCTGCCGCGCCTGGCGTACCGCTGAATACTCCTGGCCGCCCTGATAGAGCGGCACCGAGACCTGCGCCAAGATCTCGTAACCGTTTGAGCTCGACGAGCGCAAAGCGGGATTTTGCTGGTCGAAGATCTGTCCCTGCAAGTTGACCTGCGGCATGAGTTGCGAGAACGCCACGTCGACCGCGTCTTTGGCCGCCGCGTCATTGAACAGCGCCTGGATCACGGTCGGATTGTTGGCCGACGCCATCGCGGCTGCCTCTTGATCATTGTGCACGGGCAGCGCGAGCGGCTGTGGTTCGATCAGGTTGCCGGGCGGCAAGAAGCCGACCACCCGCTGGAACGTCGCTCGGGCGGTCTGCAAATTGCCTTCGGCGGTCTCGCGCTGTGCCGTGGCCTGGGACAGGGCTGCCTCCGCTTGGGCCACGTCTGTCCTCGTGATCTCGCCAACGCGGAAGCGGTCGTTGGTTGCCTCCAGCTGCTTTTCCAGCACTTGCTCGTTGTTGATATTCAGCTGCAGCAGCTCCTGCGCCTCGATGACGCCGACATAGGCGTTGACGGTATCGCTGAAGCTCGACTCTTCCTGTGCGAGCAGCGCCGCACGTTGGGCAAACACCAGGTTCTTCGCCCGGTTCACATTCGCCTGTGTGTGCCCACCCGTGTACAGGGGCTGCGTCACCGTCGCCTGCGCTGTGGCAATTTGGCGCTGGGTCTCGGACTTGAGGGAGGTGGTGACGTCGCCCACGGTACTGATCTGCCGGCTCATGCCATCGCCGTAGCCGAGACCGCCCGCCATGACGACGGTCGGCCGCCAGCCGGACAGTGCCTGCGGCACGCCTTCGTCGGTCGCCCGGAGCTGGGCGCGCGACGCCTGCAACGCCGGTTGGCTTAGGTAGGTCGCGGCAAGAGCGCCCGCCAATGTGCGCGGGGCGCCCGGCGAACCGGGCGTGCCAATTGCAACGGGCGGCGGCGTCGGACCAGTGGGGCCCTGGGCGAAAGCGGGCACGCAGAGCATGATGCTCGTGCCGAGCACCAGTGTGTGACGCAGATTCATGCGTGACCTCGTTCCTTCGCGCCGCGGCCGCGGCAACGCCCGCCCGCAAATGTGCCACAGCCGGGAAGCACTCGCCAAGGCTTTGCTTTCCCGCTTTGGTTGCGCGGACGGATCAGAACACGAACGACGGCGCTGGCAGCAGCGAAGGAATGAGCGGCGTGGCACAATCGAACATAGCCTGTGCGTGCAGGCCGACCGGGGTCGGCTCGGCCAAGACCGCCTGGCCGACGCGGGACTCAGCGCGAATCACGGTCACAAGCCGCCCGCCCTGATGACGGAGTTGCTGCGCCAGAGCAGGTGGAATGGTGGGTACTGCGCCCTCGATCAGGATTACGTCATACGGCGCGCCAGCGGGCCAACCGCCGCCGAGAGGTCCCGATACGATGGCGACCTCGGGTGCGGCAGCGGTGAGCGCCGAATGGGCGAGGTCCAGCAGGGCCGGGTCCTCCTCCAGCGCGGTGACGCGCGCCCCGCATGCCGAAAGCAACGCCGCGCCATAACCGGGGCCGGCCGCCACCACCAGTGCGCGCTCGCCTTCCACCGGTGCCGCGAGCTGCACCAGCTTGGCGATGACCATCGGTTCAATCAGTACCCGTCCGTTGCCGAGCGGTACGTCGTCATCGACGTAAGCAACCGCAGCCAGATGCGGCGGCAGGAAGCGCTCGCGCGGCAGGTGGCGCATCGCGTCGATAATGCGCGCGTCGGACACCCGGTTCGGGCGCACCTGACTATCCACCATGTGACTGCGCGCGGTAGCAAACATATCCGACGAAACCTCGGGCAGCACCATGGCAGGGTCGTAGCGTCCCTTCTGCGGCCGGCGGCTTATAGGGGGAACGACGAGGCGAGGGAAGACCCGAGGCTTTGCCACTGGACCCCATCAGCCTAACGTTACCGCCCTGACTGCCATCCGGCGACGTCGAAGCTGCCATAGGCAACGCCGTCGGCGCAGGTTCCGACGTGGCAGATCCTGCTTGGTAGGAGCGCCGGAGGCGGGGTCCCGAGCTTGCTTTACCCCACGCTTCACCCCCTGGACAGCCACCCGACTGGCAGCGCATAGCGTCGCGGCAATGATGTTTTTCACGCCACTTAAGACCGCCGTCATTCTCGGCGCCTGCCTGCTCGGCATCCTGCTGTGCATTCCGAATGTGATGGCGCCGCCGGCGGCTTGGCTACCGTGGCGCACCGTGCATCTCGGGTTGGATTTGCGCGGCGGGTCCTACCTGCTGATGCAGGTGGGCATGCAGGCGGTGATCAAGGAGCGGCTGGACGGGCTGCTGGATTCTGTGCGCCAGGCACTGCGCCCGAACCGCATTTATTATCAGACCCTTCAGGCACAGCCGCAGCAGAACCGCATCCTGCTCAAGCTGCGCGACCCGGCGCAGCAGGGTGCCGCGACCGCGGCGTTGCGTCCGCTGATCAGCACTGAGGGGCCAACGGGAGCGCCTGACCTCGCGATTGCCGCACAGCCCGACGGCAGCATCACGCTGACCCTGTCGGAGGTGGCACTGAGCGCGCGCGCTGAGTC
>JASHVB010000910.1 GCA_030039695.1 Acetobacteraceae bacterium | reverse complement strand
GCCGTCTTCACCAGCGGTGAATTTGCCACCGCGAGGCCGATTCGCTTGGCCGAGCGCGCGTTCACTGCGCCGGTGACGTCGACGCGCACCAGCTTCTGCGCACCTTCGCCGTCGCGCACCACCGCCAGCGCCAGATCCATCAGTACCGCATCCAGCGCCTTCGCGAAATCTGCCAGCATCGCGCCGCCTTCCTTTGGCACACGTGGATGCTTGGCGTGCCCGGTCGCGATCAGCAGCACGGTATCCGAGGTCGACGTGTCCGAATCGACCGTGGTGCAGTTGAAGCTGCGGTCGGTTCCCTTCTTCAGCAAAGCCTGCAGGGCCGGCGCCGGAATCTTTGCATCGGTGAAAATGAAGCACAACATCGTCGCCATATCGGGCGCGATCATGCCGCTACCCTTGGCGATCCCGGTGATGCGAACCTCAGTCTCGCCAATACGCGCCGTATGCGTCGAGGCTTTCGGGAACGTGTCCGTGGTCATGATACCGCGAGCGGCCGCTTCCCACGCGTCGTCGCGCAATGACGCGTGCAGTGCCGGTAGCGCCGCCACCAGCCGTTCGTGCGGCAGCACTTCGCCGATCACACCCGTTGACGCAACGAACACCTCGCGAGGCTTGCAGCCGACCAGACGCGCGGCGGCCTCGGCGGTTGTCGCGCACGCCACGCGTCCGGCGCGTCCAGTGAATACATTGGCATTGCCGGCGTTCACCACCACCATTCGGGCCTTGCCGCCGCCTAGCGCATGGCGGCACCAGTCCACCGGCGCGCCGGGACATTTGTTGGCGGTGAATACGCCGGCGACCGTGCTGCCTTCTGGCACCTCCATCATCACCGCATCGGTTCGCCCTCGGTAGCGTATCCCGACCTCCGCCGCGCCCAGCATTACCCCGGGCAGCGGCGGCAATTGTGGCAACGGAACAGCGAGCGGCGAGACCGTGGCGGCCATGGTTTCGCTCCGTGAAGTGGATCGAATTATTTGCTGGGCGGCGGTTCGGCGCTGTCGGTCGCGCGCACTGGCGAGCCGTTCAGGTTGAACCGCTCGACATGCGCCTGCGCCAGCGCCTGGGCGACTGCTTTTTGTTCAAATTCCTGGGCGATCTGCTGGCGCAACTCGTCGCGCGCCTGTTCAAAGGTTGGTTGTGGCGCGGGGCGACGTGCCAGCACCTGGATCACGTGCCAGCCGAATTGCGTGTGCACCGGCGTCTGGGTGATCTGGCCCGGCTGCAGGGCGAACGCTGCATCGGCGAATGTCGGCACCATCTCGCTTTTCTTGAAGAAGCCGAGATCACCACCCTGCGACGCGGCGCCTGGGTCCTTGCTGTACTGCTTTGCCAGCGTCGCGAAATCGGCGCCTTTGTTGAGTTCAGCAATGATCGTCTTGGCCGTCGCTTCGTCGTTGACCAGGATGTGGCGCGCGCGCACTTCCTCCTCGCCTGGCTTGCTGGCGATCTCCGCGTTGTAACGCGCGTGCAGCGCATCGTCCGTGATCAGCGGAGCGATGCCTTTCTCCAGCAGTGCGGTTGCGAGCGCCTGCTGTTCGGCCTCGGCGACCCGATGCTGAACGTCCGGGTTCTTGTCGAGCCCGGTCCGCTGTGCCTCGGCTGCCAGCGCCATCGTGGCGACGATCTTATTGATCACGAGCGGATACAGCGTCTGCGGCGGAATCGACATCGCGCTCTGCGGCAGATGTCCGATGGCGTTCCTGACGTCGCTCAGATGCACGGCTTCGCCGTTCACCGTGGCGATGATTGGATCACCCCCGGCGGGAGCGCTGGCCGATTGCGCCCAGGCGGCACCGACACCGCATGCTGCGACCACGCACACTGCAGCGACCTGGCGGGCGGCAGCCCGAAAGCGAAATGGCATGGAAACCCCGGATAAAGCAGACGTCGATCATGACCGAACCCTACTCGGAAGACCAGGGGCGGCGGTGGTGCGCAATCGTGCTTTGCAGGACCTTGCGGAATGCTTCAGGCTTGAGGGTACGCAGGCAGGAAGCGGAGGGGGCTCGGCCCCGGGACGCCCCCAGGCGGGGGGTGCCCCTGTGGCCGCGCTCCGGTTGGAGGTTAATGCCTTGGAATTGCAAGCTCATTTCTAGCCTCTTGAGGCTGTCTCGCCCGCGAGATTCCGGCGACCGGATCGGTAGCTTTGCTCGTCATCAGCCGCGCGCCCGGCCGCGTCGCTTCGGCCTGATTGGATGGCGCGACCGCGGCTTGGGATTTGCGCGCCTTTGTCGCGACAGCCGAGGCCGGGAACGTCATTCCTGCCGCGAAGGCGGCGGACCAAAGTAGTGTTCCCAGCTGAGGCAGGCCAGGCCGGGGCTGGGCAACGCGGCATCTTTCCGCCGGCGCTTCAAGTCATCATCGAACCGGCATGGCGAAACAACTGAAGAAGGCATATTCAGGGAAAATGCCGAGTGTCCCCCTGCGCCATTCGTCATGACCACACGCTTCCGCAGACGCGGCCCGGCGCTGGTGTGCGTATGCCTCATGCTGGCGAATTGCGGTGCGTTTCAGTCTCCGCGCGACGTGCCGCCGCGTGACGCGTTGCCGGTCGCGGTGCAAGACAGCCTGATCGGGCGGCAACTGATGGGCCAGGATCCGAACGTCCCGCCGTTGCGGCCGGAGCCCGGCGACATCTGGGCCGATGTGCTGCCGGCGCACCCGCCTGCGGCGCTCACCCCGCCGCAGTCCGGGCAGCCAGTCGTCCGGCCGTTACGGCCGGAGCCTGGTGATATCTGGGCCGGCGTGCTGTCGACCCAAACGCCTGCGGCGCTGACCCCAGAGCAGTCCGGGCAGCCAGCCGCCCCGCCACAAGTTCAGGCCGGCGCCGGCACGCCGCGCCCGGCTCGGAAGCTCCGACCGGAGCCGCCGGCCTCGGCGGATGACGCACCGGCCGTGCATCTTGCCACCGCCGACACCGCGCAAGGCGCCGTAGCCGCCTGGACGGCGCTGCAGCACCGACTGCCGGATTTGCTGCGCGGCCACCCGCCGCAGGTCTGGGCCGGCGAGGTTGATGGGCGCACGGTCTGGCGTTTGCGTGCCGCGGGCTTTGCGACGGTCAGCGACGCACGTGCCTTTTGCGCCCGCATGCACGCCGCGAAGGCCGGATGCTCGGTGGTTCGGACCCCGTCCGCGCGATGATGCGGCGAGCGGCTTGCTCTTGCCGCCGGGCCGTTCCACTGCCACGTTCCAGGTGGCGAGCGCAGCGAGGAAAGAGCGTGCGTATGCAAATCGAGATTGAATACTGCGGAATGTGAGGCTACGAGCCGCGCGCCCGTGCGGCGCGGGACATGATTCTCAAGCGGCAGCCGTCGGCCGAGGTCAAGCTGCACAGGTCTGGCGGCGGCGTGTTTGAGATCACGGTGGACGGGCGGCTCGCCTTCTCCAAGAAGGCGATCGGCCGGTTCCCATCGGACGAAGAGGTGCTTGGCACCATCGCCTAATGTCCCGCTCCGGCTCCCGATTTGGGGGCAAGGCCGCGGTGCCTGCCGCGTGCGGTGGCATCGTCTAAAGAATGACGTGACGGGGACGCCACGAACAGCGCGGCCGTTGCCTGCTAGCC
>JASHVB010000909.1 GCA_030039695.1 Acetobacteraceae bacterium | reverse complement strand
GGTCGCCGAAGCCGAGAAGAGCCGCGCCTTCGAGACTGCCGCCAAAACGCTGCTGCCTAAACTCATCGAACAGATCGACAAGGCATGCAACGACCACACAGCCAGTACGGAACCGGAAATCGAGCGACTGAAACAGCAGGTGGAGGACCTACGCAACCAGTTCAGGCAAGCCCAGAAGGTTCCCAATGCGAAATTGGCCACTGCTCTGTTGGAATCGATCAAGGGCAGTCTGGACGAGGCGGATAACTTTCTAGACTGCAGCGGCAACCTGGAAGCCGCTGAGCCGGCGCGTGGCATCATCACCGAGGTGACGGAGCTGCTGCACGAATTTACCGCCAATACCAGCTTGTTCGCCACGCTTGCGAAGACGCTGCAGCAGATAGAGGCTGGCTTGGACAATGCCGATCTCAAGCTCGTTCCAGCTAACGACCTCGAGTCGCTTACATCGCAACTGGAAGGGCTGAAGAAGCCGCGTAATGGACTTGGCACGGCCGAATTCAAGGCGGCCGTCGAAGCACTCAAGAAGGATCTGGACGACCAGACCGCATTTGGCAACGAGCTAAAGCAGTGGCGGCAGACTGCGACCGTTGAGCTCCGTACACTCAGCGGGACCTATAACGCGTTCGCTCAGGCAGTTCGCAAGGCGCCGGCGTCGAAATTCGGCGGCACGCAGCCCGATCCGAGCAAAGGCGACATCAAAGCCGGGCTCGATGCGCTGGGTCCCCTGCTGACGCAGATCGTAGCGAGCGACGTCTTCGCCGCGCACAAGCAGGCCTGGATCGACACCCAACAGAAAGTCACCGATGGGCTGGCACTGGTATGGGATGGGCGCGCGCTGAAAGACGGCGCTGCTGTCTCGAAGGACGCGGAGACCGGCACGAAACGGGCGGAAGCGGCCCGTCAGGTCACGACCGCGTGGCAGCAATTGAACAACAAAGCGAAGGGTTACGAGACCCTCGTTGCCAACGCCAAAGGCAACGTGGGCGAATTGAAGCTCCTGATGCAGCAACTGGCCGCCCTTCCCGATCAGATCGCGCGCGATCCGGAGGTCGCGCGCGCTCAGCTCGCGGACATAGAGAAGCGCCTGGAGACGGTCCGCGGTACGCCGAACTTCGATGCCGCGATCACGCGCGATATCGCCAAGATCCCCGCTGAATGGGACAAAGTGCTCGACCTGGCCAATACCAATCTGACCAACCTGCTCAGTGCCATAAGCACCGCCGCGACCGGCTCGTCATTCAGCGGCAGCCTGCACGAACTCAGCAGGCTGGTGGAAGAGACGAAACGCCGTTTCGCGCGTGAGGCCTTCACCAAGGCCGCGGCGGCGCTCGGTCAGCCGGACCGGACCGGCGCCATGCGCGATCAGCGGCGGGCCGCGCGTGAGGAAGCGCTACGGCTCGTGCGGCAATACCAGGACCAGCTCTTCAAGGATCCCTTGTTCCTGCATCTCCAGCGCAACCCGTTCGGCATCAGCGTGTTCGGCCAGCTGTTCCGCTTCCTCGATCGTGTCGAACTCGAATTCACGCGCGTCGCCCTCTGAGGGGCACGCTGTAAGCCAGGGGATGGACCATGTCCGGCACGTTGACAGTCGAGCAATCAAACTGGCTAGAAGGGCTGATTAAGCCGTCCGGCGGCGGCAAAGGCGACGTCGCGAAGAAATCGGATGCCGCCGGTACGCGGCTGAAGACGCGTCAGCAGGTGCTCAACGGGGTGCTGACCGAGATCGACAAGATCAAGGACAAGCTCGCCCAAGCCATGCAAGCATTCGAACTGCTCGACAGCAAGGGCAAATCACAGAAGCTACTTACCGGCGGGCTGAATCCTGACGAGGAAATCGATACCCGCCATGACGTGAGTGGCGATTCGCGTATCAAGGATGCGAAAGTACTGCTCGAGATTGGCGAGCTGGTGCGGGTGCTCAACACGCAGGAAGCGACACTGCGCGACGCCTACGCCAATCCTGACGGAACGCTTTCAGACGCCAAGACGGATGATCCGCTGTTCACCGAGGACGAGATCGCCGACGAGATCTGGACACCGCTGGTGCGCGCCGGCCTGTTCCCGGAGAACCTGGTGAAGAAGAAGCACAGCATCGTAGCGAAAACGTTCGCAGCCGCGCAGGAGGAGTACAATCAGCGGTTGGAGGCATTCAAGGAGTCAGGAGGCAGTACCAGTGGAACCGCCGACGATCTCGGTCTAGGCGCGGAAATTCTCACCTCGGTAGCGAAGATGGCCAAGGGGGCACTCGAACTCGAGTCTTTTCCGAAGGAGATCCACGGCGTCAGCCGGGACACGATCAAGAATGGTATCGAGGTGATCGCTGCGAGCGGCGCAATCCTAACGGTCGCACAGGGGGCGCTGAGCAGTGATGCTGGGACCATGCTGGAGGGTGCGCAGAAGGGCGTGAAACTGGCGATTGGGGCCGCGGGGCTGGCGGAGCCTACACAGAAGCTGTTGGAGAAGGCGTTCGAAAGCGCGGTGCACGGCGGTAAGTTTGGTTACAATATGGTGCAGAAGAAACCGGACGAGGCAATTGCATCCTTTGCCGACGCACTCGCCGGTAGCCTTGAAACGGTTGGCCACTACTACGACGACGACAGCTACAAAACACTGGCCAGCCGCGTAAAAGGTTCCATCAAGACGCTGGGTGCAACAAAGAAGATGTATGACGCCATTGGCAAGGGTGAAACCGACGTGGTCAAGGCGATCACGGATTTCGCCAAGGAAGCCGGCGACTTCGTTGCAGGTGAAATCAAAAGCGGCATCGAAACCGAAGACCGGCTTCGCCGCGAACGAGAACTCAAACAGATCACCGATGAGCTCGATTCCAGGGTCAAGGCCGCGCAGCTCCAGATCGAGCAGCTCACGGGCGCCTGCCTTTCGGCGGCGAAGGTGAAGGACGACCTCGACCAGGTGATGAATTCCACGCAGGTCACGCTCGCCGTCCAAGTCAGCCGGCAAGTAGCGACGAAATGGCAGGCACTGCTCTGCTCGGCCGCGAAGGGTCAGGACCCGGGCGGAATCGCAGGCGAGATCAACACACTGCTGCAGGAGGCCGTCAAGGCGATCAAGGATCTCGACAAGCTCCGTGAGGAGATTCGCAAGGGAGCCGCCGAGGTTAAGGCAAAGACAGAGGAGGGGAGCTCCAAGCCGAAAGGTGAAGATGACGATGATGAAGATGAGGATGACGACGATGGCGACAACGGTGACGACGAGGCTGACGAGGAGCGCCCGGACAAGGAAAAGGCGATCCTCGCCCAACTGAGCGAGGCCAGAAGCGCGATGACGCCCGAAGTTGCGCTGATCACCGATGTCGAGGCGAAGGCGCGCCTGGAGGCAATGCAGAAGGATGCCGAGGAATTCGCGCGGCTGCTCGGCAACGACTTCGCCGCCGCAGTGAACGAGACCGACAATGCGGTACAGCAGGCCCGGCTTGCGGTGTCAAAGCTTGCACCGCTGATCGAGAAGCTGAAGAAGGACAAGGCCTACCTCAAGCTCGCCGACACGCTGGCGAGCGTGTCGCTCGCGGTCGGCAAGGCGATGTTCGAGACACTGAACCCGGCCGGCAGCGTTGTCACGCCGGCGGCCAGCTTCAAGGAGTGCGCGACCAACATCTATTCCGCGATCAACCACATGACGGAGCTGGCAAAGTGGGAGGAGAGTATGGCGGACAGCCGCAATGCGGGCGCCTCCGCCCTGGTCGCCGCCGAGTTCCACCGTGCCGGACTCGAAAAGAAGTACCGCAACGCCGACTGGATCAACGGCGCGATCAAGGCCGTCGAGACGATTGGCGCGGCGCTGAAGGCGACCGGCATCGCGGCGCCGCTGGGCACCTCAATCGCTGGTGGCACGAAGGCAGTTGGCGAGACCGCCAAGCTCGTGACCAAGTTCTACAACGCTCAGGAGTTGAAACAGGCGTGGGCGGATTACCAGGCGGCAATGCTGGACCCGGAAGACCGCAAGAAGGTGCGGCAAGCGCTCCGTTCGAACGCCACGCTGGCGAAATATGCGCTTGCCTGGGCTGCGGTGACAGCCCGTGATCCGCTGGCACGCGACGCCATGCGCAAGATCGGCCTCTCCGACGCCGTGCTATCCGATAAAGACACCAATGCGCAGGCCGTGGTCGAGTACATGGAAACGATGTTCACTGAGGACCCGGTGGTGCTGCGCACGGTGCCGGAGTCGCCCGACTGGTGGCCGGGAAAGCCGATGCTGACATCGCGCAACTGGATGAAGTTCCTTAAGGCCGCAGAGGAAACCGACGCAGGCTTGCAGGGGCAGAGTGCGATCTTGATCACCCAGCTGCTCGTGCGGATGGAGAAGCTGATGCCAGCGGCGCTTGCCACGCCAATCGACGAGAAGGCGGTAAAGGCCGCACGCGCGGCCCTGGACGAGCTCATTGACGGGCTCAGGGACTATGAGCCGCTGGATTCAGACGACAATCCCGCGAAAAGCATGCGCGATTACGCCAACGTGTTGCAGGCGCAGGCAGAGCTCAGACGACGCAGCCTGCCAGCACTCCAGGAGGTGACGGCATGAGCGAACGGTCCGACGTCAACGACGTGGGAGCGAAAGGCGCCTGGCTTGATCGTGTCCTTGGCGTCGATCTACGGGTGAGCATGGGTCAGCGACGTGCGCAAGAAGCGGCGCAAGAAATCGCAGTTGGGCTCGGCCCATTGACAATGGCCTTCCGCAAGGCGCGGCTGAACTGGGGTAAGGCGCGCACCGACGCGCGCTCGACCGTTGCTGAATTGCAGGCCAGGCTGCGTGCGGTACTGGCGAATGAGCCCGACTTCGCCGCATTGAACACTGAGATCGGCAAGTTTGACAGCATTATAGAAGGGCTCGACAGCCGCCTCGAGACCACGCTGGACGAGGCTCTGAGCGGGGCAGACCCTGAGACGATGTCGAAATTGAAAGCGAAGGCACAAGAGATCATCGACGAATATAGGGCGTTCGTCGAGCAGCATCCGTTCCTGCGCAAGATCGACGGCAACAAGTTCATGCCAGTAACTGTGTTTGCAACCCTGTCCACAGAATTGCAAAACCTAGCAAAAGAACTTGCGTAGGGTGAATCTCAGTCCACCAACTCCACCGCTATCTTGGCATTGAGGTTGCCTATGTGGTGAACCCGGGGCCGGGTGTCCATTTTGGGCTCGATCGATAACTGGCCGATGTCCGGCATTACGGACCCGGCACGTTCGCGCCGACGCGTGCGGTGTTGCTGAGGCGCACGCATCAAATACGACCAACCTGCGAACCTGCAGCCAAGCGGCTGGTATTGGTGCCTTCCGGGGCCGCGCGGATCGTGTTCAGACCGAAGCCTGGCGTTCGATGACGCGGTTGTCTCGCTCACCGCACCTCCCCGCCAGTTCCCGCACGCGCCCGCCGGTGCTAAGCTTCGCACATGACAGTCACAGCCCAACCCGTCCCGATCCTCTCCGACAACTATGCCTGGCTGCTGCGCGACAGCGCCACCGGCGCCGTGGCAATTGTTGATCCGGCGGAGCCCAAACCGGTGATCGCTGCACTGGAGAAAGCTGGCGGCCGGCTCGACCTGATCCTGCTCACCCACCATCACGCCGACCACATTGCCGGCACCGACGAAGTGCGTGCGCATTTCGGCGCCAAGGTGGTCGGCGCAGCGGCCGACGCGCACCGCCTGCCGAAGCTCGACGTCGCGGTGCAGGAAGGCGACACCGTGCCGTTCGGCTCGGCTTCGGCCCGCGTCATCGAGACGCCGGGCCACACACGCGGCCAGATCAACTACTTCTTCCCTGACGGCAACATCCTGCTGTCCGGCGATACGCTGTTCTCGCTCGGCTGCGGCCGCTTCATCGAAGGTACGGCGGCGGAAATGTTTTCCAGCCTCGCCAAACTGAAGGCGCTGCCTGGCAGCACCAAGATCTGCTGCGGCCACGAATATACGGAGAGTAACGCGCGCTTCGCGCTCAGCGTCGATCCCAACAATGCTGCGCTACAGGCACGCACGGCCCAGGCGCGCCAGCAGCGCGCGGCAGGACAGCCGACGGTGCCCTCGGTGATGTCAGACGAGCTGGCCGCCAATCCGTTCTTGCGCGCGCCGGACGTGGCGAAGCTTGCCGACGTGCGGGCGAAGAAGGACGCGTTCCGCGGATAGCGCACCGATGAAGCTGTATTTCGTCGCAACCAGCCCGTTTGTGCGCAAAGTCATGGCCTGTGCCATTGCCCGCGGCCTGGAACAGGAGATTGAGGCAGCGCCGACCAGTCTCGCCACGTCACCGCCCGACCTTTTGCACGACAACCCGCTGGGCAAGGTGCCATGCCTGATCACTGACGATGGCCTGGCGTTGTTCGACAGCCCGGTGATCTGCGAATACCTGGACACGCTGAGCGATGCACCGCCGCTATTTCCGGAGCACGGCACGGCACGCTGGCGGGCTTTGAAGCTGCAGGCGCTGGCCGATGGGATCCTCGACGCCGCGGTAGCCCGCCGCGGCGAGGCGCTACGACCGCGGGAGGATGCCCGGGACGCGCTGATGGCACGCTACCGCGGCGTGGTGGAACGCAGCCTAGATGCATTCGAGGCGGATCCGCCGCACGAGCTGGTGGATATTGGCTCGATCACGGTCGCTTGCGCGCTCGGGTACTTGGATTTCCGGTTCGCCACGGAGCCGTGGCGGCCCGGTCATCCCAAGTTGACGGTGTGGTTCGAGGCGTTCGCCCAGAACCCGTGCATAGCCCGCACGGCGCCGAACGAATAACCCAAAATTCGGTGGGCGGCGCTCTGGAAAGGTACACTTGGCCAACTGCTCCGCGATTGTCTCGCTCGCAAGGGTTGAGTGATAAATCAATCGGTTGACCTACTTCAGGGCCGTCAACTGGCTGGCTTCAGGACGATCTCGGCCGCGCCGCGCGGGAGAGCTCGCGGAGCGAAAAAAAGCGGGCGAGCGCGCTGCATTCATGAAAATGCCTCCGCCCACACGCCCCCCTGGGCGCCGCACGCCTTGACCTCCCCGGCTCCACGGGAGAGGCTCCCCATTCCCACCCAACGGAGGAACCCGATGCAGGCAGTCCTCAACGGCCGTATCGTCGCCGACAGCACGGACATCGTGGAAGCGGGCGGCTATCGGTACTTCCCGCCCGGCTCAGTCCGCATGGACTGGCTGGAAAAGTCCGAGAAAACCGATTCCGACCGCGCCTGCCCGCATGGCGTGCAGTTCTACGACGTCATCATCGATGGGGTGCGTCACAGTCGTAACGCGTGGTGCTATGAGGCGCCACAACCCAAGATGGCACAGGTCGGCGGACGTTTCGGTTTCTGGGAAGACGTCGAACTACGCTGATCCGGCGCGCCGCGTCAGCGTATCGCCGCAAGCGTCGAGGCGATCAGCGACGGCACGGTGTGCCAGTCCGTCAGCACGAAATACGCGGCCAGCAGCACGAGAATCCACATTACCGGCGTGAGGAACGCGCGGTTGCCGAGAATGCCTTGATGATCGTCTCTATGGGTCAGGGCCATCATCACCTCTCCATCCCGTCCGACCGATAAGCTGAAATGTTCCGTGCGATGTGACCATTATCACCAATTGCGGCGGATTTTTGCACTAAAAATGGAACGCTTTGGGCATTGTGCGTAGCAGCCCCTACTGTGGC
>JASHVB010000908.1 GCA_030039695.1 Acetobacteraceae bacterium | reverse complement strand
CAAGGTTGTCGAACACCTTAACACCCAGCTCACCAACGAGCTGACGGCTATCAACCAGTATTTTCTGCACGCACGGGCCTTGGAGCATTGGGGCGTCGGAAAGCTCGGTAAGTGGGAATACGCCGAGTCGGTTGACGAGATGAAGCATGCCGATGCGCTGATCAAACGCATCCTCTTCCTGGACGGCTTACCGAACGTGCAGCGGCTCAATCCGATCCAGGTGGGTGAGGACGTGGAGCAGATTCTGAAATCGGATCAGGCGTTGGAAGAGAAGGCACTCGTGGATCTGCGGGAAGCCATCGCTTATTGCGAGAGCGTGCGGGATTTCGTCTCACGGGACCTGCTGCTGCAGATCCTGCAGAGTGAGGAAGATCATCTCGATTTCCTGGAGCAGCAGTTCGACCTAATCAAGCAGATCGGGATCGAGCGCTATGTCTTACTCAACGCCGCGCCGGCTCCGGAGCAGCCGGAGTGACCATGGGTCCCACCGTCGGACATTTCTAGCCGGTCTGATCCCATCATCACTGCCCGATTCGCGCTTAGCATGGGCGGAGTGCTTCTCCGCGCGGCGGACCGGACGAACCTGCTTCGCCAGACGCGGCAACAGACCAACGCCCGGCGCAAGCGGCCGGGCCGACCGCACCATGTCGACAAGAAGTCGATGGAGGTGTCCGCGAAGGCGCAAGGTCGAACCGGAGACGTCACAAGCTCCGATCGCGCTACGCCCCACCTACCCTCCGACCAGTGTCCCCGCCCCCTCGATCACCTCGTCCCAGTCATCCACCTCCCGATTCACCGGTGCGACCAGCACGTGCTGCACCCCGGCCCCGGCATATGCTGCCACCCGCTCCCGCAGCTCGCCCACATCCTTCCCGTTCCAGTGCGTCCGCACGGAAATCGTGAAATCTGCCCCGGGCCGCTCGGCACGTAGCCGCCGCACGGTCGGCGCCACTTGGTCCGGCGTCGCATTGCTGCCGTGCCAGCCATCGGCAATCCGCGCCGTCCGCTTCAGCGCGGCGTCCGAGCTCCCGCCGATCCACAGCGGAATGCGACCCACCGGCAGAGGCTGCATCGTCATTCCCTCGATCTTCGCCGGGATCACTTTCGTCTCGAACGTCACCGGATCCTCGGTCCACAGCGCGCGCATCATGGCAATGCCCTCGTCCATGCGCCGCCCGCGCTCCTTGAACGGCGCACCGAGCGCGGCGAATTCCGCCTCCAGCCAGCCGACGCCGGCGCCCAGGATCAGCCGCCCGTTTGACAGGTTGTGAAGGCTCGCCAGCTCCTTCGCCAACGGCACAGGATGCCGCATCGGCAACACCAGCACGGTGGTGCCCAATCGCACGCGCTCCGTCACCGCGGCGACATAACTCAGCGTCACCACCGGGTCGTAGAACAACGGAGAGCGCGGAAACGAAGCGCGCGGCACGATGATGTGCTCGCTGACCCAGACATCGTCGAAGCCCAGCGCCTCAGCGCGGATCGCGTGGCGGCGGATCAGCGCCGGCGCGGCTTGCTCGCCGGCGTGCGGTAGGTGGATGCCGAGCTGCATAATATGTCCTTCCCCCTTGGCGACCAGCTTGGGTGAGGCGGGCCTGGTTGTCGATCGCGGCTGGGGCGCCGCGATCTGTTTTGCCAGCAATTTGGCAGAGAGTGTCGCGAACGCAGGGACAAACGTTCACGGGCGCGCTTTCCGCGTTGGCCGCCTCGTGACGAACGCCCGGTCAATGGAACACTTCACCGACGCCGGACGCCAGCACGCGACCGGCAGCTCGGCAAAGTTTTTGAAACTATGTGCCCGCCTTGGCGGAACTCTGTGCCAACAGCCCAGACCGCGTGGCTGGAACTGCGCCCTACCGCCTTCAAACCGCACCCACGGACAGCAGCTCACTCCGCTGCCGCCCGTCGCTCCGTCCTGTTCGCGAAATGCAAACTGACCGGCTGCCTCGTCTCGAAAGGCCCCTGCAGATCGAACTCCTTCGCCATCTCCCGAACCGCCGGGAATACTTCCTCCCCAAGGAGCCGGATGCACGTTTTGGCATCGGCATGCGACACCGCCCCGTCATTGCCCCAGAATGCGAAGATGCCGGGCCGCGTCTCCTGCAGCAGCACACGCAGCTTGGCGATCACCTGCTTCGGCGTGCCGGCAATAATCATCATCGCATCGAGCTGCCCTTCCAGGTTGGGCCGTGCCCGAGGGCTGACGCCACGCCCCACCGATGACTCGACAAACTGCCGCCTGATCTCCGGGCTGAAATAACCGGACGGCGTGCTCCAGACCGGATGCGCGAGGCCAGTGAACTCGCCCTGCATCCAGAGGAATTGCCGGGCGTTCTCGAGCGCCTTCTCCTCCGTCTCCGCCACATGAATCTGTTTCAGCAGTCCGTGATACGACGGACCGCCCGGCAGCCCGACATCCGCCGCCTCGTCATCGTACATCTTCCAGATCTGCTTGGTCCGCTCCACCGGCGTGTTCAACGCGATATACGGATAGCCGTGTCGCGCCGCCCAGATGATCGTTTCGCGGCTGACCACGCCCGGAATCCAGATGCGCGGATGTGGCTTCTGCAGCGGCACCGCCCACGGATTGACGACGCGATGCTGATAATGCGTGCCCTCCCAGCGAAACGGCCCGGGCTCGGTCCAAATTCGCACGATCAGATCGTGCGCTTCCTCGAACCGCTCGCGGTTGAACGCCGGGTTCACATTGTTGGCGAGTTGCTCCTGCCCGCCGCCACGCACGAAGCCCGACACCAGCCGGCCTTTGCTGATCATATCGATCATCGCCAGCTCTTCAGCGAGCTGCACCGGATTCTCCGACAGCGGCAGTGGATTGCCGAGCAATACGATCTTCACGTTCCGCGTCACCGCGGCGAGGATCGCGGCGAACATGTTGCAGCGCGCCTGCATGCAGAACGGCGCGTTGTGATGCTCGTTCAGCATGATGCCGTCGAAGCCGAGCTGATCGACCAGCTGGTAATGTTCCAGATACTCGTTGTACAGCCGGCTGCCCTCGCGCGGATCGAAATAGCTGTTCGAGAACATCAGCGCAGTTGCGCCGAAATCGAGGCCCGCCTGCGCGAAATAGGCCGACATCGGTTGCTCGGTGAAATACATCAGATGCATGGCACTTACTCCCCCGCCAGCCGCGCCGGTGCCAGTGGCGAGGCCAGCCGCATCAGCCCCGACACGTCCGCCGCGGTATCGATCGCCAGCACGCCGTCTGCCAGCCGTGCCGAGCGCTCCACCCCGAGCACCGCGCTGGTCAGGCCCGAGAATTTCGCGCGCAGCTCCCCCTCGCTCAGGAAGTTCGAAGGCTCGCCCTTCGGCACCACCACTTTCTGCACGAATGTCTGGCCGCGCGCCTCGATCGTCAGCTTGCCGGACATGTTCGCGGGGAACTCCGCCTCAATCTCGGGGTCGATCTCGCAATGCACCTTCGGCAACAGGCCGCGCACCGTCGCATCCTGCAGCAGGTCATAGCTGTCCCAACCCATCGCACCGGTCGCCAGCGCCGAGGAGATGACGAACGGCCCGCTGAATTGTCCATCCACGACGTTCTGTGGGTTGGACTTCTTCTCCGCCGGGTCGCCAATCAGCATCATCCCCGACCGCGGCAGCCCCAGCGTCACCGCGGTGATTTGCTCCGGCTTCAGGTCGTTGGCCGCGCGCAACGCAAGCGCCGCATCGATGCCGGCATGGCCATAGCGGCAGGACGGGTAGGGCTTCACCGCGGTGTTCATCAGCTCGAACGTGCGACCGAGTTCCTGCACAGCCCGCTCCGGCTTCGGATTCGGTGCATACGCACGCAGGAAACCATGCCGGCCCTCGAGAGCTTCTGAGGCGCCCTTGAAGCCCTCGCGCACCAGCGTCGCCGCCATGAGCCCGTTGCACGCCGCCCAACCGACCTGGAAGCGCTTGGTCCATGCGCCGTTCGCGAGGAACTGCAAGCTGCCGGCGCACTGGCTCAGCACGGTACCCAGCGCGCCTGCTACGCCGTCGGCGTCCAGCCCGAACACCCGCGCCGCCGCCGCCGCCGCACCGAATGCGCCGCAGGTCGCGGTGGGATGAAAGCCGCGGTCGTAGTGCTCGCCCGCCGGCAGCGCCAAGGCGACGCGGCAGGTGATCTCGTAGCCGGCAACGATCGCCGCCAGCACGTCGGCACCCGACGCTCCCACCATCTCACCCGCCGCCAGCGCCGCGGGGATCACTGGCGCGCCCGGGTGGAGTGAGCCGGCTGCATGTGTGTCGTCGAAATCCAGCGAGTGGGCCAACGCGCCGTTCAGGAACGCCGCGCCTGCCGGCGTGTAGCGCGCCGCATCGCCGAACACGCCGCTGTTGCCGGCCGCCATGCCCATCGCGCGCACCGCGCCGAGGAACGACGCGGTGCTCTCCGCGTCATGCCGCGCACGCACGATATTGCCGACAAGGTCCAACACCAGGAACCGTGTCCGCTGCACCACCGCCGACGGCAGCATGCCGAGGCGGATGTTGGCGGTAAATTCGGAAAGCTGCGTGGTGATGCCCATGGCGCGTGTCCTCCGGTCCGCGGCACTGTCGCGCAAAGCGGACGATCGGCCAAGGGAGCCAACCCACGCTTGCAACGCGTGGGGCGCGGACTGGAGGGACCCAATGGCTCAGCCGCGCGACACCGCCAGACGCACTCAACAAGACCTACACCGCGCTGCCGCCCTCGCTGCGCGGTTATGCCACCTCGTCCAGGCGCTCTGCTGCAAGACGAGACAAGCGATCGCCGTGTCGGGGATGCGGTTCATGGCGGTGGGCAACGCGCAGGTCTCGCACGCCGGCATTGTCGCCACCGTCATGCCATTCGACCGCGTGTTGCAGGGGCACAGCGCCGCGTCGCGCTGGCTGGCCCCGATGACGCGGCACGGCGCGGCACTGCCCGACCGCACGGTCGGCCACCAGGCGCGCAGCATCGCTTTTGACAACGACTATCGCATGATGACCTTCGTGGTCAGTCCCGGCCTGCTATCGTTAGTGCTGATGCTCCGCCACGAGCCAAGGCCGGCGCCCCGCCCTCGCGGCTGGCGAGTGATCTCAGTCCGCCATCGTCAGACCACCGCTGACGCTCAGCACCTGGCCCGTGATGTAGTCGGAACGCGGACCAGCAAAGAACATGACGGCTTCGGCGATCTCCTCCGCTGTCGCAATACGGCGGAACGGAATCGCGCGCGTCAGCGCATCGCGCAGCCGGTCCGGCAGCGAGGCGAACAACGGTGTGTCCGTGGGGCCGGGACAGACGCAGTTCACGTTGATGCGGTGCTGGGCCATTTCCCGCGCCAGTGACTTGGTAAACGCGATCAGTCCACCTTTGGCCGCGGAATAGACAGTCTCACCCATGCTGCCGACGCGTCCCGCGTCTGACGCGATGTTGACAATCTTGCCCTGTCCGGCGGCTATCATCCCTGGCAGCAGCGCCCGCGTGAGCCGTATCGCGCCCATCAGATTGATGCTGATCAGTCGATCCCAGAGTTCCGGCGTGTTGTTCATGAACGGCTCGATGCGATCCCAGCCGGCACCGTTCACCAGCACATCCACGCGCGACACCTTCGCGTTTGTCGTGTCGACGAACGCGGTGACAGACCCAGAGTCGGTGAGATCCATCGGCAGGAACTCGATCGGCAGTGAGTCCTTGGCGCACTGCTGCGCCAGCTCCGCGCCGCGGATCGCGTCGACATCGCCGACGAACACGCGTGCGCCGTTGCGTGCCAGCAGCAGCGCTGTGGCACGTCCTATACCGGACGCGCCGCCGGTGACGATGACCGCCCGGTTCGCCAGGTCCATCGTGTGCCTCCGCTATAGCGGCGAATCAGGATTGAACGATGGCCGACGCTTTTCCTTGTGCGCGGCCAGGCCTTCCTGCACATCGGGCGAGCTGAAGCCCATGAACTCCAGCGCAAGCGATGTATCGAAGATCGGCCCCGCCATGCGCAGCCAATTGTTCAGCGCGTATTTCGTCCAGCGAATCGCATTCGGCGCGCCTTCGGCAAGTCGCGTGGCAATCTCCAGTGCCTTCGCGTCGAGCTCGGCGTCTTCCACCGCCAGCGAGATCAGGCCGATGCGCTCCGCTTCTGCGCCAGTCAGTGTGTCGCA
>JASHVB010000907.1 GCA_030039695.1 Acetobacteraceae bacterium | reverse complement strand
CCAGAAGGTCAGCAATTCAATGTCGGGCGCCGGGTTGGCTCGCGTCGGAGCCTCGCTTTTGCGCCTGCGGTAATCCGCGATGTCGATCACGCTTGCCGTCATGTCCGCCTCCCGATCATCTTTTGGGCCTCAATCTGCTCCCGGACGGCCGTTGCCGTCGCTCGACGGCAGGCGGCGGATTTTCCACTGCGCTATCCCGTTAGTCAAATGTCTACCACCCTCGGCAGTCGTATTATTCAAGGCAGGCTTTCATGCATCGATAAATCACGCGAGTGCAGAGGGCATTGGTGATGAACCCGGCCGTTCCACACGCTCACTATCGAGATCAGGAATCGCGAGATGAGGTCTGCTGGCGCTCCCTTTGGGCGCTACGACCTCTCGATGCCGCCGAGATACGCCGCCTCAACCACAGGATTGCTGCGCAGCCTACCCCGGTCATCGTGAAGCACCACGCGTCCCGTGTCCAGGACATAGGCGCGGTCAGCGAGGCGCAAGGCGAGGTGTGCACTTTGTTCCGCCAGCAATATCGCCGTACCACCACGGTGGATATCGAGCAAAGCGCGATAGATGATCTGAACCAGAATTGGCGATAGCCCCAGGGACGGCTCGTCCAGCAGCAGCAATACCGGCGAACGGATGATGGCGCGTCCGATCGCCAGCATCTGTTGTTCGCCCCCGGAGAGCGTCGCGGCCATTTGCCGCCGCCGTTCCGCCAAACGGGGGAAAATGTGGAACACCGCACTCAGGCCCGACGCGGCGGCCGTCGGTTGCAGATAGGCACCGACCAGTAAGTTCTCGATAACCGTCATGTCGGCAAACACCCGCCTTCCTTCGGGGACATAGCCGAGCCCGAGCCCCGCACGGCGATGACTCGGCAATTGGTCGATGCGCCGGCCGGACAATGAGATCATTCCACTGGCGCGCCCCAACCCGACGATTGCCCGCACGATGGAACTTTTTCCCGCGCCGTTTGCGCCCAGGATCGCCACTGTCTCGCCAGGCTGCACCGTCAATGCGACCGAATCCACCGCGCGCACGGACCCGTAGCTGATACTCAAATGCTCAACCGACAGCCTGTTGGTAAGCTGACTGTTTATTATCTCATCTAAGAACGTGGATTCATGAAATCACTTGACATCTCACGTGCATTCGGATCAGCGTAACGATGTCAAGCTGCCCGGCGGCATCCGCCGATGCAAGAGGGTTACATGCGAGATCGTATGCGCAACGCGCCGGAGCTTCATCGTCGCTCGTTCTCCGCTGGCCCTCTCTGTGGTATCGCGACCGTCAAAATCGTCACAGATGGGCTGTCGCTGGCGCATTGTTCCGCCATACCGCCGGCCCGCTGTTGTCTCATTTTGAGATGACATAGCGGCGAAGGACGGTTCCGAGGCTTTCGCGCCCGGGTGACGGCGCATTCGTCAGCTCCCCGCACCAAAAGCCCACACCGCTCGCATTATCATCCTCTTCGATCCGGATGGGGAAATCTCATGCACCTCTCGGGTTTCCATGACAGACATCTCCGTGCCGGCGGTTGAACTTGAAGCGCTCGCGACATTGGATCGTTCCGTCGCGCAAGCCCATGAGTCGGCGGCCGGTCCTGACGGGACCGGATGGCCCGGAGCCCGCAGGTCACTCAATCGGGTGGTCCGCGTTGTCGTGGTTGGCTCAATCGCTGTCGCTGCCGTCCTGACTAGCTCGCGGCTGCAAGCTGCCGCGGCGGCTATTGTACCGCTTTTATGGACGCTGGCGCCGCTCTTGTTCTTGCACGGATTGCAGCTCTTGCTTTCGACAGCGGCCTGGTCGCGGTTGCTGTCGGGGACTGAGCGAAAGACGATTCCATTCTCAGTCCTTCTCCGCCTCAGGGTAATCCGCGAAGGCATCGATTCGATCCTGCCCATTGCTCAGATCGGAGGCGAGATCATCGCGTCATCGTCGCTGATGCGGTTCGGCCTGCGACCTGGCCTGGCGGTGGGCGGGATCATCGTTGATATGATAGCGGAATTGCTTGGTCAACTCGGTTATCTCTCGCTCGGGTGCCTGCTGTCGTCCGCGCCATCGCACGGTCTCCTGCGGTCTATCTGGCTATATCTCGGTGGAACTTTCCTGTTGATCGGCATCGCATTGTTCGCGGCTCGACAGTTAGGTGTGTTGACACTTGCAGAACACGCCATACAGCGAATAGCGCGTCATGTCTCGGACATTCCGTTCCACGCCGTTACAGGCCTGCAGAAAACGGTGATGCACCTGGCCGGCGATATGCGTGCCTTTGGAAGCGCCGTGTCGTTCCATGGCATGCACTGGGCGTTGGGATCGCTGGAAGTCTGGATCGTCCTGCGCGCCATGGGGCTGCCGATCGGGCTGGGCCAGGCGATTGTTACGAACGCCATCGGTGTGGCGGCGCGCAGTGCCGGAATCATCATACCTGGATCCCTCGGGGTGCAGGAGAGTGGTTTCATGTTCGGTGCCGCACTCGCCGGCCTGCCACCACAGGCGGCGCTGGTGTTTTCATTGATCCGCCGCTTGCGAGAGATGGCAATCGGCGGGATCGCGCTCGGGTTATGGGTGATGGAACCAGTCCCGTGCCGCACGCCGCAGGGCGCGGCGAGGTAACGACGAATCGTTCCCATCCCGGTGATGCCAAGCACCGGGATCTTCAGCACGGCCAATCAGCGTCGATCGATCCGGCCGATCGCCCACAACACGTTCTTGCGGACATCCGGATCGGGGTCATTCGCGTACTGCCGCAACAGGGGCACGCTGGCGGGATCGGCGATCTCGCCCAAGGCAGCAGCGGCCTCCTTGCGAAGATTGCTGATGCCTTGCGTCAGTGCGACGCCGACCGCGATACTCGCTTCTCTTGCCTTCAGCAGACCCAGGCCGCGTATCGCCTGCAGCCGAACTTGCCAGTACGGATCATCAAGCAAATCAAGCAATGCGGGGACCGCGCCGGTATCGCCGGATCGGCCGATCGTCTGGGCCGCAGTCTCACGCACCCGCCAGTCCGTATCACCGAGCAGTGAGGCGACTGCCGCGCGCGCTTCCGGCGTCGCGGAAAAACCGAGTGCCCCGGCAAGGCACCGGCGCACCAGCGGGTCGCCGTCGCCGATCGCAGCGATCAGGACCCGCACCGCACAGGTGTCCTGAAGATAGCCGATAACGTTAACCGCCTGCGCGCGGACCTCGGAGTCCGCATCGCGCAGTGCCGCCATCGCAAGCGGCAATGCCTCCGACCGCCGCAATTCCTTCAGCGCCCGCAATGCCGAGCGGCGGACAAAGGCGTCCTCATGTATCACCGCAGGCAGGATGGCATCCGCGGCGTTGCGATCTCTCAGGTCGGCAAGGCTGTCAGCCGCCGCGGTGGCGACAGCGGGATCGGCATCGGTCAGCGCCCGCACCAGTGCCGCCGCAACCTCAGAACCATCGAATTCGCCGAGCGCCAGGGCAGCCTGTCGTCTCACGTCGGGCGCGGCGTCGTCGAGCGCGGCTTCGAGATGCGGTATCGCGGCCGGATTAACTGTCTCCGCCAGGTCCATGATCGCGACGCGGCGCGCGTTGGCATCGGGATCACTGAGTCGCTCCGCGAGCAATGCGACGTCATGGCAGGTCTCGAATGGGTCGAAGTCCGTCACCCTAGTGCTCAACGCAGGAGATAGGGAATGTTGACAGTGACGGCGCCCGTTGGACAATCTGTCTCGCACGGCATGCAGTACCAGCACTCGTCGTATTTCATGTAGGCCTTACCGCTCAGTTCGCTGATGCGAAGCACGTCGAGCGGACAGACGTCGACGCAGACCCTGCATCCCTTGTCCGCGATGCATTTTCCAGCGTCGATCGTGACAGGGACCGAGGATGGTGTCGAAGCGAGCGGCATATGGTTTCCTCCGATCACGCGGGTTGATGAATTCGTTGGCGATCGTAGGCGTCGCGCTCGGTGGCGGCGATCGGCACAATATAGTGTTCCACGGCGCGTCTGGCGCAGGTCATGCGCTCGTCCACCTTGCTCAGGATTGTGTGACAGAACCAGTCCTGATCATTCCGTTCCGGAAAATCCACGCGGTGGTGATAGAGACCCCACCGGCTCTCCGTCCGGAACAATGAGGCACAAGCGGCCATCTGAGCGCAGTCCAGAATGGATGCCGCTTCCAGCGATCGCATCAGTTCATGCGGATCCCGGGCAATCATCGCAGTCTCCAGGTCGTCACGGATTTCGGCGAACCGGTCCCCGGCCAGTTGATATTTGCGCGTGACTTTTGGTGGCTGGAGGTAATCGTTCACCACCCGCCGCATCTTGTATTCAATCTGATTGGGTGGAATCCCGTCATCGCGCTGTGTCGGCGCGAGGGCGCGCGCGCGTTCCGCCCTCACCTCCGCCGGGTCGAAGTTGGCGAGGTCGGTCTCGAGCGCGACGGACGCGGCATGTTCGCCGGCGATCGCGCCGTTGGTGAAGGCGCCCAGCATATAATTATGCGGGACGTTGGCCATATCGCCGGCGGCGTAGAGGCACGCGACCGTGGTGCGGGCGAATTCGTCCACGAACACGCCGGACGCGCTATGCCCGGAGCAGAGGCCGATTTCCGAGATATGCATCTCAACCATCTGATGGCGGTAATCGGTACCGCGACCTTCGTGGAAGCGGCCGCGTGTCGGGCGTTCCACTTTGTGAAGGATGGTCTCGATCTCCGAAATCGTCTCGTCAGCCAGATGGTCAAGCTTGAGGAAAACCGGTCCGTTGCCTGACTGCAACTCACGGTAGAACTCGAGCATCATCTGGCCGGACCAATAGTCGCATTCGATGAAGCGTTCGCCGTTGCCGTTGGCGGTATAGGCACCGTACGGGCCGGCGACATAGGCACAGGCGGGGCCGTTGTAGTCCTTGATCAATGGGTTGATCTGAAAACATTCCAAATTGGCGAGGCCCGCCCCGGCATAGTAGGCCATGGCGTAGCCGTCGCCGGAATTGGTCGGATTTTCATAGGTGCCGAACAGATAGCCAGATGATGGCAACCCGAGCCTTCCGGCTGCTCCCATGCAGAGGATCACGGCCTTGGCGCGCAGCACCAGGAAATCGGCTTCCCTGGTATTGACGGCGATCGCGCCGGCGATCCGTCCGTCTTTACCGGTCAGCAGCCGGGTGGCCATATATCGATTGGAAATCAGCACTTGCGCCCGGCGCAACTGACGGTAAAGCACTTTCTTGACCGTGTCGCCGTTGGGCATCGGCAGGACGTAGCTACCCAGGTGGTGCACTTTCTTTACGTCATAATCGCCCTTCTCATCCTTCCGAAAGCGGATGCCGAACCGGTCGAGTTCCTGGATGATGTCGAAGCAACGCGACGCGTATTTATAGACCGGCGTCTGGTCGCATATGCCGTCATTGGCGATGGTGATCTCCTTCGTGTATTGCTCGGGAGTCGCGTGGCCTGGGATCACCGCATTGTTGAGCCCGTCCATGCCCATGCAGATGGCCCCCGAACGCTTCACATTCGCCTTTTCCAACAGAACGACCCGCGCGCGAGGGTTCTTCATCTTTGCCTTGTATGCCGCCATGGGGCCGGCGGTGCCTCCGCCGATGACAAGCACGTCGCAGGCGATCTCGGGTATCTCGTTCATCGGCTGACCTCATCGGCGCGTGCTTCCACGGCAGCGCTGCGCCGACGGCGATCATCCCGGCGGTCGATCCCACGGTCATAACCGTCGGAGACTGCCAGGTTCACGCCATAGTTGCCGATCGGATATGCGCCGACGACCCGCGGATCGGCCGGCAGGGATCCTGCCGCACGAGCGCGCCTCTCCCGTACGGCACCGGCCGAACGCGCGCCCACGCTCAGCACGGACGCCGCCCAAGTAGATCGGCTCCCATCGGACCATCCGACTTCGAGCCACGCACGATCCAACGGAAGACGAATTTCGTTCGGCGACATGGGTTCCCCGGAGAGATGGTTTCTCTCTAACCGCGCGCTGCCGGCGAAAAAAGCAATTACTTGCCACCAGCCTATGGACGACATATAAACGTAGAATTCACGATCACACTTGACATAGCGATGCATTCCCGGACACTCCTGCATTCAATGCCTTGTGTCCTCTCAACGTCTCCCATGGACCTCGCCCATGCCGCACGTGCCACACCGGCGCGTACCGGACGATCAACCACGTATGGCCGGCTCAGTGATGCTTTACGATACGCATCCCGGCCTCGGCGCGACACCGGACATTCTCGCCGGTCTCTCGCCGCAGGAGATCGATCAAGTGTTCGCCGCCGGATACCTCATCCGTCATGAGCCCGGCGAGTATGTATTCCGTCAGGGCGAGCCGCATCGCGGGATCTTCATCCTGCGCGAGGGTGTCGTTCGCAGTTTCTACCAGGCTCCATCCGGCCGGGAGATCACCCTCGCCAACTGGACGCCGGGCAATTTTGTCGGCGGCCCGGAGATTTTCAGCGTCGGCGCGCATGTCTGGTCCGGTGTTGCGGTGACTGCGGTCGAAGCGGTGCGGCTGCCTGGCGGGCAGATTCGTCAACTGATGGCGCAGATCCCGGCGTTCGCCGTGGGACTGGTAGAGGGCCTGTCTTACAAGGGCAAATGCTACTCAGCGCTGCTGCAAATGCTCGGCACGCGCTCCGGTCTGGAACGTCTCGCCTCGGTTCTGCTCAATCTGGCGGAGCGAAGCGTCGCAGCACGGCCGCTGCCGCCTCACGAGCAACTCGCGACCATGATCGGCGCCACACGACAGTGGGTATCGATGACGCTCGATCGTTTTCGTGTCCAGGGCCTGATCGAAATCCGTCACCGGCACATCGTCATATTGCGGGCAGCAGACCTGCGTGCGCTCGCGGATGGCGAGCGATTACCGGCACGCCGTTTCGCGGTGGCCAGCGAATATCCAGGAGATACCCGATGACGGTTCGTCTCAGGACCATGCGCCGCTTGGTCGGTGGCCTGCTTGCCGGTGTACTGGTTGTTTGTGGCGGCATGGCGCAGGCCACCGATCTCGACTACGGCAAACCGGGGGAGCCTGTTCATTTGTCTGTCGGCTACCAGCCCTATTATTCCGAGGCATGGTCCGGCGTCGTGATCAACGGACTTGGACTGTGGAAAAAGTACCTGCCGCCAGGCTCTACCGTGGAATTCAACGTTGGACTTCAAGGGGCAATCATCGTCAACGCCATGCTCGCCGGCAAGGAGAGCATTGGTTATCTCGGCGATATGCCGGCGATCGTCGGCGCGACCAAACGCAATGTTGCCGATCTCCGCATCGTTGCGAATATCGGGCTCAGCCACGACCAGTGTAACGTTTTCTTCGTCCGCAACAACGCGCCAGCATTCCCCGACGCAACAACGGCGATCAAGTGGCTGAATGGCAAGATCGTCGCGGTGCCGAAAGGCAGCTGCACGGACCGCTTTGCCCGCGCTGTCTTCAAAAAACTCGACGTAAAGCCTAGCGAGTACCTCAACCAGAGCATCGAAGTGATTACCAGCGGCTTTCGGGTGAACAAGCTCGATGCAGCTGTGGTGTGGGAGCCGACAGCCTCCCGCCTCATCACCGAGCATCTGGCCCGCCGCGTCGCTTCCGGCAACAGTGTGCACGAACCGGACGGCGCCTTCCTCGACATGCGGGAAGACCTGATTCGGCAGCGGCCCGACGTGGTGAAGGGCTGGCTGCAGGCTGAGCTCGACGCCGAATTGTTCCTGGCGGACCCGAAGAACGCCGCCGAAGTCGTGCGCCTGGCCAAGACACAGACCACCGGCTTCAGCGATCAAGCACTATGGCTCGCCCTGTTTGGCAGTTATCCAAAGAGCGATGGCGGCTCCGCGAACCGCCTGACGCTGCCGTTCGGTCTGTCGTCGGAAACGCTCGAGCTGATCAAACGCGATACCGCATTTCTCTATGAGGTGAAGAGCATCGATGTACCGCAACTGCCGCAGGACGCCGTGCTGCCGGACCTGACCGACACAATCCTCAAGGCACGAGGCCTGAAAGTGCCGGTGGGTGACATCAAGGCATCGGCGGAGCCCGTCCCGAAGTGAGCGCGGACAACCTCGCAGCCGCACGCACGCCGGCACGGAGCCAGGAGATCGGCCGGGACGCCGATATCAGTCTGGTATTGTTCCGGTTGTCACGCTGGCTGACGAGCCCCCGGCCTTATCTGATGGTGCTCGGCTACGCGTTGTTTGTTGGCGGCTGGTACCTGGCGGTGGAGGTGCTGAAACTGCCGCGCTTTGCCGAAATGCCGGGCCTGACGCAGGTCATGCACGAATGGTTCAGCAAGAACCCGACCTATGGCATCTCGATTTACACGCCGGTCTATTACCAGCATATCTGGATCAGCCTGGGCCGTATTGCCATCGCTTTTGCGCTTGCCACCAGCCTCGGCGTGCCCGTCGGACTATTGCTGGGATGGTCACGGAGCTTCCGCGAGTACGTCTTTCCGATATTCGAGTTGCTGCGGCCCATTCCGGTTCTCGCCTGGGTCCCGCTCGCCATCATCATGTTTTCCGGCTCAGAGGCGCCAGTACTGTTCTTGGCGACCCTCGCCTCCTTTTTCGCCACCGCGCTCAATACCATGCTTGGGGTCCGGTCTATCGACCGCTCTTACCTGCTAGCGGCGCAATGCTTGGGTGCGTCACCGATGCGGGTGTTCTGCCACGTTATCATTCCGGGGGCCCTGCCTTTCATATTCACGGGGTTGCAAATTTCCGTCGGCGTTGCGTGGTTTTCCCTGGTGGCCGCGGAAATGGTGTCTGGACAGTTCGGGATGGGTTACCTGATCAACAATGCCTATACCCAAGTGCAGTACCCCACCATCGTTATCGGCATGCTCACGCTGGGTGGCGTTGGCTATCTCACCAGCGCAGCAGTCCGTGTTGTTGGCGACTGGCTGATGAGCTGGCGCGTGTGCGAACGTGCCGCGGATGGCCGTTGATGCCGGGCGCCTTGCAGATCAAGGACGCGGTCAAGATTTACGATCCGGACGGCGCTCGCGTACTTGCGGTCGATCGTTGCTCCTTCGATGTCGCCGCCGGCGGGATTTGCATGATCGTTGGTCCGTCCGGCTGCGGAAAAACAACGTTGCTGAATGCCGTCGCCGGATTCCATGCTTTGGACGGTGGCTCCATCCATCTCGATGGCCGCCTGCTATGCGGACCGGGCAGGCAGCAGGCGGACATCGGACCGGACCGTGTCGTGGTATTTCAGAACGGCGCTCTGTTTCCGTGGAAGACCAATCTCGAGAACGTGGCGTTCGGACCGATTGCCCAGGGCAGAATGCCACGCAAGCAGGCGCTGGAGAAGGCGCGGCAGCGCATGGCCGAGGCCGGATTGGCCGGCCTGGAGCATGCCTATCCGGGCGAAACCTCATCGGGCGTTCGGCGACGGGTGGAGATCGTACGAGCGCTGATGACCGACCCGGCCGTGCTATTGCTCGACGAACCATTCCGAGCACTCGACCAGCTCACCAAATCGGTGATGCATGAAGCATTGCTGGACGTTTACCAGCGGAACCGGGTCACGATCCTGTTCATCACCCATGATCTGGAAGAAGCGATTTTTCTTGGCCACCGCGTGGTGATTATGAGCTCTCGTCCGTGCCGTCCGAAAATGGTGTTGGATGTCGACATCCCGCAGCCGCGCGATTACAGCGTCCTGACGACCCGCCGGTTTCGCGATCTGGTGCAGCAGACCTCTGCCGCCGTGCACGAAGAAGCGCTCAAGGCTTTTTCGCTCGGTGAGAAGGAAGGACTGGCGGCGTGAGCGACACCGTCCTGCCGGCGCGCTTTTTCCCTGCCCCGTACCGATCTCTGGGCGTATTGTTCCGGCGCTCAACCCGGCGTGCCATCATTGCCTACACAATCGTGCTGCTGCTCTGGCAATTGGGCGCAACGAGCGAGGCGTGGTTGGGCCATCGCCTGCCGGTGATCGGCAATGTGCCCCCGCCGCTCGTCGTGATACGGGTATGGCGGACTCTCCTGTTCGATCCCGGATATTGGCAAAGCTGGTATCTGAGTGCATTGCGCGTGGCGGTCGGATTCGCCGCGGCCGTGCTGGCCGGTGTCCCGTTCGGATTGCTGTTGGCGATCAGCCCAACCATCCGTGGCCTGGCCTTTCCGGTCTTCGAGCTGCTGCGGCCCATTCCACCGCTCGCCTGGGTCCCGGCGTCGATCATCTTCTGGCCGACCCAGGAGCTTTCGATCGATTTCGTCATTTTCCTTGGGGCCTTCTTCACCATCGTCATCAACGTTCTGGGCGGTGCGAGCGCAATTGATACCCGCCTTATACAAGCAGCACGCTCTATGGGCGGGTCACGATGGAACATCTTCCGGCGCGTGATTCTGCCGGGTGTCCTCCCCTCAATTCGCGTCGGCATGGAGGTCGGTATCGGCATTACTTGGGAGGTGGTCGTAGCTGCCGAAATGATTTCCGGCGGCGGGTCCGCTGGTGGCTCGTCCGCCGGCGGCGGTCTCGGATTCTTCATTTGGAATTCGTACGTGGGCGGATCTTATCCACAGATCATCGTCGGCATGATTTCCATCGGCATCGCCGGTTACCTCTCGAGCGCGGCGGTGCGCAGGTTGGAATCCTGGCTCACGCCCTGGCTGCAGGTGCACTGAGATGGCTGCGGCCGAGATCATCGTACGGAATGTCAGCAAGAAGTATGGCGTTGGCCGCATCGCGCGGCAGGTGGTGGAAGACTGTTCCTTTACCGTAGAGCCGAACCGCTTCACGGTCATGATCGGCCCCTCTGGCGTCGGCAAGAGCACGATAGTTCGTATGATCGCCGGATTCGAAAGGCCGGATAGTGGCCAGATTCTGCTGGATGGGGTCCCGGTTCGAGGGCCCGGCCCTGACCGTCTGGTGGTGTTCCAGGAGAGCGCGCTGTTTCCCTGGATGACGACGCAACGGAACATTCTTTACGGCCCGCAGGCACGGGGTGAACCTGCCGGGAAGACCCGAGGCGCTGTTGCCGGGCTGCTGGAGAGGGTCGGGCTGACCGCCTTTCGCAAGAAATACCCGGCACAGCTTTCAGGGGGCATGCAGCGTCGGGCGGAACTGGCGCGCGCAATGATCAACAATCCGGCGGTGATGATCCTGGACGAGCCGTTTCGCGGCCTCGACGCGATGACCCGAAAGCTGATGCTCGACTATTACGCCGGCCTCGGCTCAGAGAACGATCGCACCGACTTTTTCGTCACCACTGACATCGATGAGGCGATCTTCCTGGCCGACCGTTTGCTGGTGATGAGTCACCAGCCAACCCAGGTACGCGCAGTCATCAACGTCGACTTGCCGCGGCCGCGTGACCTGACGGACATCGTCACCAACGACCGTGCCAACGCGATTAAGACGCAAGCGCTCTCGCTGCTGCATGAGGAGGCCATGAAAGC
>JASHVB010000906.1 GCA_030039695.1 Acetobacteraceae bacterium | reverse complement strand
CGATATCCTGTTTGCCATGGAAGATCCAGCAATGCTGCTCGGCTGCTCCGATGTTTGAATGGTTTATTCCAGGGTGGCTGAAGCGGCCCACCGTCTGAATCATGACGAAATGCCTGCCCCATCGGCATTCCCGCCCGAATCACTACGGCCAGCCCGCAGTTGTCACATAGACGCAAACCGCGGCAATAGCAAGTGAGCTCCATTAATTGATCGTCATTCCGCCGGTGTGACCCAGCGAGGTTGCATGCTGCGGTGCATCTCGCGTCGGATTCCGGGGAGCTCAATATACGAATTGAGACAAGGCCGCTGCCGCCGTGTTTGTGGACGATGACAACGAGGTGAGGGAGTGTTCTGCACGCTTTTTGGAATCGGCGGGTCATTGCGTCGATGCTAACAGATCCGGCGCCGCGCACGGCTCCCAGCCGAGGCGAGGATTGACGAGATCACCGGTCAGGTTATCAAATAGTGCATGCCCGCTATGAGCGGACTTGAGATCATTGCTGCGTCGAATGTACGCAACCTGACGATTACAACGCCGCCGACCAGCGGCGCGCAAGATACCGACATCGCCTGCAAAGCCCAAAGCCTGGGCGTGACGACTGTCCTTGAGAAGCCGTTGCCGCGGGAAGCATTGTTCCGCTTCGTCGCCTTCTCTAGACGCTGATCAATCCGAACTTTACATCCGTACCCATTCGACAGATGGTTGCTGACGCGAACCGGCGCCACCAGCGTCTGCGAGCGCGAGAGAACGTGACGTGGTGATGGTGATCCCCGGCATGCGAGTTTGCGCCGGGTACAAGCAGGCCGACGCATCGCAGTGCGGCTGCCAAGAACGCCACACGACCCGCCAGCCAGAGGACATTCAGCCGCGCCGATCGCCGATGCGAAGCGCTACGGTCCGGTCAGTCCGGCGAGCCAGTTTGCCCTGTCCGCAGAGCACTGACGGCCGAAAGTGATTGCTGAGCTGAACGATCAGCAGTTCACACTTATCCAGCTGCAAGCCCACTTCATCCGGCACGAGCACTGGAAGGCCGACGAAGTCTTCATCGTGCCCGATGACGAGCTGCCGATCGATGTCCGCGACGGCACCGTGAGGCTTGGACCGGTCTCGACGTTCGTCGTGCCGAAGACCGTGGAGCGTAGGCCATTCGCGGCGAAAGAAGTCAGGCTCACGCCGATCAGGTCGTGCGGTGTTCCCTGCACCGGCCGGGGCGGCGGCCGGCGCTCCGCGCCGAACGTTGCGTGGATCCGAACGCACGCTGGTCGATTGGACTTGCACCAGGGTTCCTTGCCCCTGCACAACATCCGCTCGTTAGTCCTGAGGCCCATCCATGCCAGTGAACCCCGCCGACGGCCCGATCCTCGGCACGCTCTATGGCAGCGACCCGATGCGCGCCGTCTTCGACGAAGCGGCGTATTTCCAACGCATGCTCGACGTCGAGGCGGCGCTGGCCAAAGTGCAGGCGCGGCTCGGCATCATCCCGACCGAGGCGGCCGAGACCATCGCCCAGGCCGCGCGCTACGACAACCTCGATCCGGCCGAGCTCGCCGCCAGCGCGCGCAATGTCGGCTATCCGGTGGTAGGGCTTGTCGCCGGATTATCACGCGCCGCCGGCTCGGCCGGGCGATGGACGCATTGGGGCGCCACCACCCAGGACATCATGGACACCGCCACGGTGCTGCAGGTGCGCGACGGCCTGGCGCTGATCCGCGCCGAACTCCTGGCGGTCACGCGTGCTCTTGCCATCCGAGCAGAGGAGCATCGCGGCACGGTGATGGCCGGCCGGACGCATCTACAACAGGCCCTACCGACAAGCTTTGGGTTGAAATGTGCCACCTGGGCGGTGCCGTTGGTCAGCCACGTGCAACGGCTCGACCAGATTCGCTCGCGTGTGGAACAGGTAGAATTTGGCGGCGCGGCGGGCACATTGGCGTCGCTGGGCGATCAGGGGATTGGGGTGCTGGAAGGTCTGGCGATGGAGCTCTGCCTCGCCGCCCCGACGACGCCCTGGCACGTCTGTCGCGACACTCTGGCCGAGACCGTGGCATTTCTCGGCCTGGTCTGCGGCAGCCTGGCGAAGTTCGCCACCGACATCATCCTCCTGGCGCAGACCGAGCTGGGCGAAGTCGCCGAGCCCTACGTCTCCGGCCGTGGCGCCTCCTCGACCATGCCGCAGAAGCGCAATCCGATTGCCAGCGAATACATGCACGCCGCCGCACGCGGCGTTCAGGCGCTGGTGCCGCAGATGCTCGGCGCGATGGCGCAGGACCACGAGCGTGCCGCCGGTGCCTGGCAGGCCGAGGCACTCGCGATTCCGCAGGCCTTCGTGCTGACGCATGGCGCGCTGCTGCACGCCCGCAGCATCGCCGACGGCATGGCCGTGGATGCCGCCCGCATGCGGCAGAACCTCGAGCAAACGCATGGGCTGATCGTGGCGGAAGCGGTGATGATGGGTCTTGCCGCATATCTCGGCCGCGGCGAGGCGCACCACGTGGTCAAGCGCGCCTGCGATGTGGCACTGGCGGAACGTATCAGCCTGGTTGACGCGCTGGTGCGCGAGCCGGCGGTGACCACGCAACTGGACCGCGCGGGGATCGAGCGCCTGACCGACCCGGCCGGCTATCTCGGCAGCAGTGATGCGTTTATCACTAGAGTATGTCAAAAAATACACGCATTATCTTAATAATTGGTGTATGCATCCGCTGTGCTGTTCATTACCAATTTCGCCGACCAAGCGGTGATATTGCCATTGGTGCTGGCTGTGACCGTCGCCCTTGCCGCCCAGGGCTGGCGGCGCGGTGCCGTTGTCTGGCTTGCGGTCGTCGGCGCCACGTTCGCCTTGGTGCTGCTACTGAAGCTGGTCTGCCTCGCGTGTGCGCCGGTGGACGGGCTGGCGAAGCTGCGCAGCCCGAGTGGTCATGTCGCGGCCGCCACGGTGGTTGCCGGTGGCCTCGCAGCCCTCCTGACCCGCCGCCGCTTCAGCGTTTTCCCCGTGGCGGTCCTGGCCGCGGTGGTGATCGGCGTGTCACGCCTTGTCTTGGACATGCATTCGCTGCCCGAGGTCGCCGTCGGCGCGGCTGTCGGGCTCGTCGGCGCCACGGCGCTGGTGAGCATCGCTGGTCCGCCGCCGACGCTTAAACCCGGCAAACTGCTCGCCCTCGTCGTCGTTGTCGTGGCGGTGTTCCACGGCCTCCACTTGCCGGCCGAGGCTGCCATCCGTCACGCTGCGTTCCGCGCGGCGTACGTCCTGGAGGTTTGTCAGCAACCGCCCTGATTGTTGTTACCGAGCGGCATCTTCTTGCTTTGGAGGTTCACCGCCGGTCTCAGTGATCCACCGGAACCGAATGAGCCCACCGCCACCGGTGGAGGCTCCTGATGTTGCACTACCGATTGATTCGCCAGCCGAATCCACGATTGCGTCAATTGCGGCGAGGCCAGAAAAACCACGCGATTACAAACGGTTAACCTTACCGCAGCGCACCGCAACCTGGCGCCACTTCACAGTTGAAGCCCGCGGGCGTCGGCCTCCGGGGCTCACAGAGAGGGCGAACATTCACGCCCGCCCGTAATTGTCGTCCAGCCGGACGATATCATCCTCTCCGAGATATGCGCCGGACTGCACCTCGATCAGCGTGAGCGGAATCTTGCCCGGATTTTCCAGCCGGTGCACGCAACCAAGCGGCAGATACACGCTCTCGTTCTCGCGCACGATCATCTCTTCCCGGTCGCGCGTCACCTTGGCGGTGCCGTTGACCACGACCCAGTGCTCGGCGCGGTGAAAATGCTTCTGCAGCGACAGGCCGCCGCCGGGCACCACCACGATCCGCTTGACCTGGAAGCGCTCGCCCTGAATTAGGGTCTCGAAGAAGCCCCAAGGGCGGTAGACCCGGTTGTGCGCGACGGCTTCGTGCCGGCCGACCGCCTTCAGCCGGTCGACGACCCTTTTCACGTCCTGTGCATTGTCGCGATGCATCGCCAGCACCGCGTCCTCCGTTACCACCACCACGGCGTCGCGCAGTCCCACGACGGCCGCCAACATGCCGTCGCTGCGCACGTAGCAGTCCTGCGCGCTCTCTAGAAGGACGTCGCCCACCGCCACGTTGCCGGCATCGTCACGCTCGCCGAGCTCCCACAGAGCACTCCAGCTTCCGACGTCCGACCAGCCGAGATCGGCCGGTACCACCGCGGCGTGGCTGGTTCGTTCGGCGACCGCGTAGTCCAGACTGATCGACGGACAAGCGGTGAATGCCGTCTCGTCGAGCCGGATAAAATCCAGGTCCGCATGTCGGCCGTCCACGGCGCGTTGCACCGCTGTCAGCACGTCCGGTGCGTGGGTTTCCAGCTCGTTCAGTAGCGTCCGCGCCGTAAACACGAACATGCCGGAATTCCATAGATGCCGACCGTCGGCGATCAGGCGTGCGGCCGCGCCGGCGTCCGGCTTTTCCACGAAGCGGCTAACGCTAAAGGCGCCCGGCGCCTCGGGCAGCGGATCGCCACAGGCGATGTAGCCATAACCAGTCTCCGGTCGAGTCGGTCGCATGCCGAACGTGACGATGCAGCCCGCACGTGCCGCATCGAGCGCGATCGCCAGCGCCTGGTGGAGCGCGGCAACATCGGCGATGGCATGATCGGCGGCGAGCATCCAAAGCACCGCATCCGGATTGTCCTGCCCTGCCAGCACCGCCGCAGCCGCCATTGCCGGCGCGCTGTTGCGGCCAATCGGCTCGAGCACGATCCGAGCGCCGTGGACGCCCGCCGCCCGCAGATGTTCCGCGACCAGGAACCGATGCTCCTGGTTGCACACCACGATCGGCGAGGCGAAGCCAGGGCCGTTCGCTCGCAGCGCGGTTTCTTGCAACAGTGAGTGTTTCGACATGAGCGGCCAGAGCTGCTTGGGAAAGCTCTCGCGCGACACCGGCCATAGCCGTGTGCCGGAACCGCCGGACAGAATGACCGGAATGATTTGAAGCTGGGTCATGCGGCGGACTTTGCCTGAACGCTCCGGGTTTCTCCACCCGCGATTGCCGCCGGCCGGGTTGATCCGGGTCATCGCGCTCGATCCCGGAGACCGTGCAGGACGGCCATCGTCATCTTCCGCCGTGTGGCACCTCGATGGGATCGCGAATGCGTGATTAATGCAACGCCGGCTCGCGCTCATCCGGTTCCTTGCC
>JASHVB010000113.1 GCA_030039695.1 Acetobacteraceae bacterium | reverse complement strand
GCATCCTCCGACATCGCCGCACCGCCTCCATTTTAGCGTCGCTCGGCCGCGACGGGAAGCGGTCCTCCCAGGGTACCGGCAACACCGGCCAATTGTAATCGACTCAAGGGCGCCGACTGTGACTGATCGTCCGATAGGTAACACGGCGTGTCCATTTGAGAAAGCACCGAGTTCGGCTGCTCGCCCCTGCGAGTGCGATACCTCGAGCCATATCGTCTGCGGAATCAGCACTAGCTCTATGGCTCCAGGAGTTGGACTCGACCCGACTTATGCCCTTGGGAGGACCCCATGACCGACCGCCTGAAGGACCGCAGTGTCATCGTCACCGGAGCTGGGAGCGGCATCGGCGCTGGCATAGCGCTCGACCTTGCACGGCACGGTGCCAAGGTTGTCATCGCCGACATCAACGTGGCAGCGGCCGATCGCGTCGCTGCCGATGTCTGTGCCAAGACCGGCGGCGCCGCGGTCGCGCACAAGGTCGACGTGACGGACCGACGAAGTTTACGATCCCTGATTGAGGATACCGTCAGCACCTTCGGCCGCCTCGACGTCATGTTCAACAATGCCGGGATTATCGAAACCGCGTCCTACCTAGAGATCACTGAGGACGGCTGGAAGCGACTGATGGACGTAAACGCGCTCGGAGTCTTGATGGGCACGCAGGAGGCGGCGAAGCAGATGATTGCCCAGGGCGGCGGGGGCAAGATCATCAACACGGCTTCGATCGGCGGCAAGCAGGGATTCCCGGCGTTCGCCCACTATTGCGCTAGCAAATTTGCCGTCGTTGGCCTCACGCAGGCGGCGGCCCGCGCCTTCGCCGAACACAAGATCACGGTGAACTGCTTCGGGCCAGGTGTCGTCCACACGGCTCTGTGGGATCAGCTCAATCGCGAGTTCGTTGAGAAAGGAATCACAAAGGAACCGGACCAGGCGATCAACGATTTCAGCGCTGGGATTCTGCTGGGTCGGTACTCGCTTCCCCAAGATGTAGCAGGTCTCACGACATTCCTAGCATCCTCTGACTCTGATTACATCACAGGCCAGACTGTCATGGTCGATGGGGGAATGGTTCTGATCTGAACCGGGGCCATCTAGGCGGTTCGCCCGACTGCGCCGCGTCCACGACCGTCGCTGTGTACCCCATGCGACTTCAGCGCAACAGCACATGCAGAAGCGCGCTCGTGCCGCTCAGATTGGACGGAGAACGCCATGGTCTTCAACTCGCGTAACGACACAGCGAAACGGGCAATCATTGTCGGTGGCTCAACATCGGGACTGATAGCCGCTGCCCTGCTACGCTGCCGCGGCTGGCAGGTTGCCGTCTTCGAGCGTTCGCCAGTAGAGCTGGTCGGGCGTGGTGCCGGAATCGTCTGTCATTCCGAACTCTTCGAGGCACTCGAGGAGTGCGGTGCCGGGACAGACGCAATCGGTGTCGTGGTTGCAGAGCGCCTCGCGTTCGACGCAGCCGGAAGCGTCATAGGCCAGTGGCCCTTCCCCCAGACGGTGACGTCCTGGGACCGTCTCTATCAGCTCGTGCGCGCAATCTTGCCCGGTCAATATTACCACCTCGACCACTCGCTTGCGGCCGTCGAGCAGCACGCAAGCGGTGTCCGCGCCCTGTTTGAGAATGGGCGAACGGTCGAAGGAGAGTTGTTGATTGGTGCGGACGGGTTTCGCTCGACCGTACGCCAACAGTTCCTCCCCGGAATCGTGCCCCAATACAGTGGCTATCTGATCTGGAGGGGTCTCGCCGACGAGCCGGCTTTGCGGCCAGACATCCGGGACGTGGTGTTCGACCGCTTCACCTTTCATTTTCCGGAAGGAACTGAGATCCTCGGCTACCCGATTGCTGGCCTGAACAATGATTTGCGTAGAGGCCACCGGCGCTACAACTGGGTTTGGTACCGACGGGCGAGTGAGGTCGATCTCGACGCAATGTTGACGGATGCCGCGGGGCGCTACCACACGATGGGCATTCCTCCGCCACTCATCCGCGAGCAGGTGATCTCGACCATGCGGGCCGAAGCTAGGACCGTTATCGCGCCGCAATTGCTCCACGTATTGGAGAGGATCGAGCGTCCGTTCTTCACACCAATCTACGATCTCCTCTCGCCGCAATTTGCGTTCGGGCGAGTGGCGCTGATCGGCGACGCAGCCGTGGTCGCTCGACCTCATGTCGGCTACGGTACCACCAAGGCTGCGGGTGACGCCCTATCGCTTGCGCGAGCGCTCGGTACCGGTGACGGCGATCTGCCGGCGGCGCTCCAGCGCTATCAGTCCGAACGGTACGGCATCGGTGAACGATGTTTCTACCGTGGCCGCCAACTTGGTGCCTGGATCTCCGGTGCACCGCCGCGGACTGCGCGCGAACGCGAGGAAGCGGAGGAATTGCACAGCACTGCCGGCATACTGCGCCATATCGCGAGCGGAGAGTTTCTCCAGATGTGAAGCTGCATTGGCTGTACGTCCGCTCCAACGTAATTGCAGGATAACTAGGTTATGGCCAGTCATGACCTGCCCAAACCGGATTTAGTTCGCAACATGCGACTTATTGGGTCTTCTGGCCAACAGGGCTGTCCTGAAGGCATCCAGATCATGGTCAGCGCCGTCTTAGCTTTTGTCTGCCATAAGTTCTCCAGGTTTCGGCGTGATCGAGGTCCGCGAACCGCGCCTCCGCGCGCCGGTCTGGTATTTGGAGGCTCCTGCGAACACGTGGGACATCCATCTCCGGCCGTATACCGGTCTTCTGCTCCGGATCAATGCCAAAGCTGTCTGCGACAAGCGAATTATGGGACGCGCACGCGACCTACAAGGAGCAATTGCACGAGCGTCTGCACAACCAACAAGCTCACTGCAAGCGTGCCCAGCATGGACAGCTTGCGTGCAGGTCTACGACGTCTCGAAGCAGGGCGCGCCCGTCAAACCGGCTGCTTCGTTGCCCAGTTCACCGGAATTGCCAGTTCGGCAATCGTTGGATTTATGTTTCGCCGTTCCTCGACGGCTTTATCGATTGTATTTCGCTGATCGTCGACATGGTGAGCCCGACTTTGCCTTGAGCCAAACTGCGTCATCAGAAGGAAGAGGAAGATGTTCCACAATACAGGAAAGGCGCATCGACGCATCA
>JASHVB010000905.1 GCA_030039695.1 Acetobacteraceae bacterium | reverse complement strand
CTCGGCCTATCGAATGGTAACCCTGACCGGGCCCGGCGGTATCGGCAAAACCTGTCTGGCGTTGAAGGTCGCTCGCGGCATCATTGGCGACTTCGGGGACGGTGGCTGGTTGGTCGAACTAGTGTCGCTGTCTGACTCCAGCCTGGTTCCATCTGCAGTCGTCGACGTGCTTGGGCTCGAACTGCTCGGCAGACAGCGATCTGCTGAGTCTGTCGCGCGAGCGATCGGCGGCAAGCGCCTTCTGCTGATTCTCGATAACTGCGAGCACGTTATCGACGCCGCAGCAGTTCTGACAGAGACATTACTGCATCTATGCCCGCATGTCTCGATCCTGGCAACGAGTCGTGAAACCCTCCGAGTGCCGGGCGAGTACGTCTATCGAGTGGCGCCGCTTGACGTACCGCCCGCAGAGCAGGTGGACTCGGGCGTCATGCTGGGTCACAGCGCGGTGGAATTGTTCATCTCCCGTGCAACGACGCTGAACTCGCGCTTTTCCGCACGAGCCGACGAGTTACCGGCGATAGCTGCGATCTGCCGCCAGCTCGATGGAATACCGCTGGCTATAGAGTTGGCTGCCGCCCAGGCTGCTACGATTGGCATTGCGCCGGTCGCAACCGGCTTGAGCAATCGGTTCGCGCTTCCAACCGGAGGTCGCCCCGATCCCGTCCCACGACATCGGACCATGCTTGCTGCCCTTGATTGGAGCTATCAGCTCTTGTCCGAGCAGGAGCAGCGACTATTGCGACATCTCGCCATCTTCGCGGGCGGGTTCACGCTGGATGCTGCATCGGCGGTTGCGCAAGGTACGACCTCCGTCGGCTTTCCCATGCTCGACCACCTCGCAAATCTTGTCGGCAAGTCTCTCGTCACGTTTGATAGCTCGGTTTTGCCTTGCCGCTGGAGATTGTTGCAGGCGATACGAGCCTATGCGCTACAGAAGCTGACCGACTGTGGCGAAGAACAGGCCGCGCTGCGCCGTCATGCGCGGTACTTTCGAGATCTCGCCGCACCGTCGGCGGGCGGTTCGCCGTGGCGGCTGTCGGGGAACGAACTGTCGGACCGCACGCGGGAACTCGACAACGTGCGAGCGGCGCTGGACTGGTGTTTCTCCCCGTGTGGCGATGCGGAGATTGGCAAAGACCTTACAGCCGCCTGCGTGTCGGTCTGGCTCTATCGTGCGCTCGTGTCCGAATGCCGCGAGCGATGCGAACATGCGCTGCACATCGCGGACCAAAATGGTGCGATCAATGCGCGACGGCAGGTGCGGTTACGCACCGGCGTGGGTGCGGCGCTCATCGCCACCACCGGGACCGCTGACCAAACGAAGGCGGTGTTGACTGACGCCATTGAAGAAGCCGAACGCCTAGGTGATCTGGAAACCGTGACCGTCGGCCTTTTCCGACTAACTCCAATGCTGAGCGCACGCGGTGAACACAACGAGGCGTGGTGGGCAGCAGAGCGCTTGGCGAGGGTCGCTCACACGAGTACCGAGCCAGATGTCGCAGTGGCGGCAGATCGAGTGATGGGTCTGCTGCTTCTTGACTCCGGGCGGCTGTGCGAAGCCAGGTACTGCTTCGAACGAGTGCTGCAGTTCCCCGCGCCGCGGGAAGGTGAACGCCGCCTGTATTGGTATCATTCGGATCATCGTGCGGTCACTCGCGCCATGCTTGCGCGGGCACTGTGCCTGCAGGGCTTTGCCGAACGAGCTCAGGCCGAGGCCGAGGCCAGCGTGCAAGACCTGCCTGGTCCGAACAGGCGATTGTCGGTGTGCAGGGTCATCGCTCTTGGGAGGATCAGGGTTGCCCTGTTCACGGGGGATCTGGCGGTTGCAGACGAAGCTATCGCTCGTTTGAGCGATGTGGCGGCGTATTCGGGCGCGCCTTTCTGGCAGGTCGAAGCCCGATTCCTGCACGGCATGCTGTTGGTTGCGCGTCGCGACTTCGCACGAGGTGCTGGCGAACTGCGCGAGGCATTCGACGGATGCCGGCGCGCGGGGTGGCGTGGATCTAGTCTAGAGTTCAACGGCGCGCTGGCGGAAGCGGTTGGTGGCCTCGGGCAACTCGACGAGGCGCTCGCGCTAGTCGACCACGCACTTGCCACCGCGTCCAAGGACGGTCGCGGTCAAACGTGGTATATCCCTGAACTACTCCGTATCAAGGGTACAATTCTGCTGCAGCACTCCGGCGATTACTCTGCCAATCTGGCCGCAGATTGCTTTCGTGAGGCGGCCGCGATGGCGAGAGAGCAAAGCTCGCTGTTGTGGGAGATTCGCACAGCCATCAGCTTCGCCCGAATGCGGGTAAGACAGGGCCGCACCGAAGACGCAAGGCAGATTCTGGGTCCAGTCTATGCCCGGTTCACCGAGGGTTTCGGAACGCCATACCTGTGTGCAGCGAAAGCGCTTCTTGAGCAGATTTCAGGCTGAGGCGTGGGCGGGCGATTGCATCGAGTCTGCTTCATGACAGGACAGACGATCTATGTCGATGGCCGTCAGGCCGCCGGGCACCGAATTCCTTCCCTCTGGTCTGCGCTGATCACCCGATGAAATCGGCTGTATACGCGTGTTCACGAGATTGTTGCCTTTAGCAGCTCTGACCCCTTCCCGCCGAAAGAAACGGCGAATTCCGTGGTTGGAATTCGCCGTGGAGGTCGCGCGATTGTTGTCGCGCATCGAGGAGGAAATTCGCCGGGGCGGGGAAGCACCGGCGACGCCCAGATCTGACAATGTCGTTCCGGTCATTTCTTCCACTTTTCTGCTCTATTTTGCCTGATCGTATTCCGTTGATGGGACTGATGGTGGCGACGCAATTGATGTCGCAAACCGTGCGGTTCGCGTCCCGCAACCGCAACTGACAATCACTCCGCGAGATGCCTGTGTGCTCTTGCGTGCCGAAGGCCGGACGCCGATCAGGGATTGGACCGGCCGCGATGAACATTTCTCGCTAATTCTGGCTGCCTGGGGCGCTGGGCGATCGGGGCCGTGCGGCTATCGTCAGACCCCAGACAGTGCACCTCGTTGATGAAGCCGAACATGATCGTCATTCAAAGCCGCGAGAGGCCGAGGGCGGTGCCGATCATGTACTTGGCACTGCTGGTCCGGGTGGGGGGAAGTCCGGGCGCACCAAGTGCAGACGTCATGGCCGCTCTCCGACGCTGTAAGCAAGTGCAACGACAGAGTCGATGACGACCGGCGCCAACGCGCCTTTCGGATTGTTTGCGAAGTTTACGATCCCGCCATTTGCGTGCGAAAGAGTATCCCTCACGAGGCGAGTGTGCGCGGTCAGTGGTAGCCGACATCGCCTCGCAGCTTTCCGCGAAAAACCCAGTACGACCAGCCGGAGTACATCAGGATAATCGGCAACAGGAAAAGCGTGCCGATCAGCAGGAACATCTGCGTGCCCTGTGCCGACGCTGCCTGCCAAATGGTGTAGTGATCTGGCACGATCATCGGCCACAGACTGATCGCCACGCCGAGATAGGACATGAGAAACAAGCCGATCGTAGTCAGGAAGCCGGTGCTGTCGCTGCCCCAGCCGCGAAAGGCGTGCCAGCACAGGCATGCGACGATGGCCGTGATCAGCGGCACCGGTGCAAGCAGCACGATGTGGGGCCAACTGAACCAGCGATGCGCGATGGCGGGCTCGGCCAGCGGGGTCCATATGCTGACAACAACAATCGCCAACAGCACGCCCACCAGGCAGAAAAGCCCCATGCGGCGTGCCCAGGCCTGCAGTTCGCCCTCGGTCTTGATCACCAGCCAACCGGCGCCGAGCAGGCAGTAGCCAGCCATCAGCGCCAGGCCAGTCAGGATGGAGAACGGTGTCAGCCAATCCCAGGAGGAGCCGGCGAACCTCCTGCCTTGCACCGCGAAGCCCTGGATGAAGGCGCCAAGAATCGTGCCTTGTGCGAACGTCGCAAACGCCGACCCGACGCAGAAGCCGTGCGCCCAGATGCGGGTGATCCACGGATGTTCGAAACGGAACTCGAAGGCCACGCCGCGGAACACCAACGCGAGCAGCATCATCAGCACGGGAAAATACACTGCGGGGATGATGATCGCGAAGGCCAGTGGGAATACCCCGAAAAGTGCGAGGCCGCACAGGATCAGCCAGGTTTCGTTGCCGTCCCACACCGGGGCGATGGTGTCCATAACCGAGTCGCGGTGCACTTTGGCCGCCAAACCCCAAAGCATGCCGACGCCGAGGTCGAAACCATCAAGCAGCACGTAGAAAAAAACACTGAGCGCCACGATCAGTGTCCAGACGGGAAGCAGATCGGGAAGACCGTTGGCCATTTTGATTACTCCGCGCTGACAGGGATGGCGGCCCGAGCCGGCGTTACGGGAGGCGGCGTAACAGCAGGCGGCGCTTCTGCGGTTGCCGGGCCCTGCTGCACGATGCGGGCCATGACCACAATGCCGGCGGGATACATCGTCAGGTAGACGACCATGTAGGCGAGCAACGACAGCATGACGTCGAAGCCCGTCAGTGACGGGGACACGGATTGCGCCGTGCGCAACAGGCCATACACGGTCCAGGGCTGGCGCCCGACTTCCGTCACCGTCCAGCCGGAGAGCACTGCGATATAGCCAAGCGGCGCGGTGAATTGGCACTGGCGCAGGAACCACGCGCTTTGAACCAGAGCACCGCGCAGGTACAGCAGCCCACCCAGCACCACCGTGCCAAGCATGATGAAGGCGATGCCAACCATGATGCGGAAAGCGATGAACACCGGCAGTACGGGCGGCTGATCGTTCACCGGCCATTCCTTGAGGCCCCTGACAGCGCCGCGCAGAGAATGCGTCAGGATCAGGCTGCCGAGGTCTGGGATGTCGATGGCATCAGCGTTCCTCTGCGCCTTCTGCTCTGGTATGGCGAACAGCGTCAGCGGGGCGGGCGAGACGGTATTCCACCGCCCCTCCATCGCGGCCACTTTGGCCGGCTGATATTCCAGCGTGTTGAGCCCCTGCTGATCGCCAAGCACCATTTGCAGCGGTACGAACACGGTGAGGAAGCCCAACGCCATCAACAGCATGCGGCGAGCCTCCTCGCTGCGGCGCCGCTGCACCAGCCAGGCGCCGACACCAAGCACAGTGAAGCCGGTTGTGACGTAAAAGGCGCAGACGTTGTGAGCGAAGCGGTACGGGAAGGATGGACTGAAAACAATGGCCGTCCACTCGGTGGGATAAAAGCGGCCATCATGCATGGTGAACCCTGCCGGAGTCTGCATCCAGCTGTTCGCCGACAGGATCCAGAAAGAGGAAAACAGCGTACCCAGCGCGACCATGCATGCGGACAGTAAGTGCGCCCAACGTGGCACGCGATCACGACCAAACAACAACACGCCGAGAAAGGCCGCCTCCAGGAAGAAGGCGGTCAGGTCCTCATAGGCCAGCATCGGCGAAAGGACGTTGCCGACCGCATCGGAGAAGCCTGACCAGTTGGTGCCGAACTGGAACGGCATGATGATGCCGGTCACCACGCCCATGGCGAAGGCCACGGAAAAGATCTTCGTCCAGAAGCGAGAAATCCGGAACCAGATCGCGTCACGGCGGAAGAAATAGAGACCCTCCAGGACTGCGATGTAGGATGCCAGCCCGACAGTGAAGGCCGGCAACATGATGTGCCAACCGATCACCCAGGCCCATTGCAGGCGCGAAAGTAGCAAAGCCGACGGGTACATGACCGCACCTCCTGCTGGACCTAGGCGTGATCGGCGGCGGTGTGAGCCACCGGCCACACTGCACGCAGACATTTGGCGCCGGGTCGCGACTCCCAACAGCCGAGATGCGGAAGCCAGTCTCCCGCCGAACAACTGAATGCTCGATCATCCGGCACGTGCGCCGGTCATCATCACACAGGCATTTTTTTGGCACCTGCGAGAACAGCGACGCACGAAGGGATGCATGTACGCCGGTTGCTCAAGTGATTGCGGGAGTGACCTTGCAATCGACCGCCACGTTGCACACGCGTCGGCAGCGTTCGTGCCAAATCTCGGTCGCACGTGGATCGCTGACGTCAGACGGCTTGATGATTGTTGATCTATGGATGATCACGGCGCGGATCGATTTGAACCGTGGCGGTCATTCCAGCCACAAGAACGAGGCCCTCCGGTATCCGGTCGATGTGGATCCGCACGGGAATTCTTTGCGCGAGCCGCACCCAGGTGAAGATTGGGTTGACCGTCGCAACGCCTTGCCCGTTCGGCTGTGCGTTCGCGACGTTGATCTCGCGGGCGATGCTGTCGACATGGCCACGCACGATCTGGCTGTAGCCCATCAGCTTGATTTCGGCTGGGTCCCCCACCCGAATAGGCGCGAGGTTGGTCTCCTCGAAATATCCGTCGATCCAGAAGGAATTGGCATCGACAACCGAGATCGTGTTCACGCCAACGTTAACGTAGTCGCCGAGCTGCGCTAGCAGGTTCGTTACGTAGCCGTCGACCGGCGAGACAATGTGCGTGCGCACGAGATTCACCTGTGCCTGGCGGAGCTGGGCCTGGGCCTGTTCGAGACTCGCGTCCGCGCTCAACTGCTGCGCTTTCAGCGACGCGATTTGCCGCTGCACGAGCGTGAGGTTTTCCAAGGCTGTCTTCACCGCCGCATTCTGCTCGCGCAGTTGGGATCCGTACTGCTCGGCGTCCTGAACGGTGCCCCAGCCGTCCTGCTCCAGCGCCACGTAGCGCTGTGCCTGCTGCTTTGCGAAGACAAGCGCTGCCTGCGCCCGATCAACCTGTGCCTGGTTGGCGCTGATCTGTGCCTCCTGGACGGCGATCTGCGCGTCGATGTTGTGCACGCTCGCCTCGGCCTGCTTTACCGCGGCCTCGGCCTGACTGACGGCGATCTGGTAATTGGTCGGGTCGATGACCATCAGCAGATCGCCCTTGTGCACGTACTTGTTGTCAACGATCGGCAGCTCCACGATTTGCCCGGCGACCTGCGGCGCCATCGTGACTACATAGGCGCGAACGGTGCCGTCACGTGTCCAAGGTGCGCCCATATAGGCATTCCACATCGCCCATCCGAGCACGACCGCGACCGCCGCGACGAGCAGGGTGAGCGACACCGGCACGATGCGCCTGCCTCGCTTCAGCGTCGCGGGGGCCGTCGGGTCGGGGAACCGGGTGGGCTCATGATCGGGGCGCTCCGAGTTCGGTTTCACCTTGGCTTCGACTTCAGACATAGCACCCTCACCGTGCCTTAACTAACACGATCGACGACAGGACGATCATGTAAACCGCGAATACAAATAGCGCCGGGTGCCACACGTGGCGTAGCAGCCCAAATCGCGCGGCAACTCGGCGCAGTGCGATCGTGATCACCCAGGCAGCGACCAGCATCAGCGACATCGGCGCGACGTACACGCCCAACAGATCGATCTCGGCGAACCTCATGCACTCGCCCCCGCGTCGAAATAATCAGCGTGCCTCGCCAGAACTTCGGAAAGAACGAGAATGCGGCCTCGCGCCCGCAGGACGACTTGCCTCGGCGTTCCTCCGGCGGCATCGGTGGCCAGCTCAGCGTCGAGGCGTGAGAGTTGAGCGATCGCCCGTGCACAGTGGCCTTCCGCCAGCGCCGAGAGTGCCGCTTCGAGGTTCGGGCCGTGACCGAAATGGCGAGCAAAATGCCGCAGGTGGATGATTTCGCTGCCGGTCGAGAGTGCGCACAATAGCTGCGCGTGCTGTAGCGGGGTCGCCTGAGCCGGCATTGCGGAGAGCCGGCCGTATACCAAACCCTCCCAGTCATGCCGGGTGCGCCCCATCGCGAGACGACGCAGATCGCGCAATGTCAGCGCAAGCAGCCGGCGTACGCGGAAGGCGGGCGACAATGGCGGCAGCAGGCGGTACGAAAGCACGCCAAAACCGGCACCGCAGACGATCGCCAGGCCGGCGTTGTAAAACGTCTGGGGGTCGTAAGTCATCGGATTTTCAGGTTGCAAAATCGGAAGGAATAGCAACGCCATTGCGGTGAACAACCCGACCTGCCGGGGTTGCTTTGCTTGCGCCAGCAAGGCGCCAATGGGCACCAGGCAAACCGCAAGGACGAGGCTGAAGCCAGCAAACCGCTCGATGCCCAGGGCCGGCAACACCGCAAAAGCAACGATTGCGGCAAGGATCACGTCAAGGACTGCTCCTGCAGTGAAGCCTAGGGCAGCGTTATAAGCCTGTTCGGCGCGTGGCGCGAGCACCAGGGTGACGATCGTCGCGAACGCTACCGAGGTGCCACCGCCCGGCCAGGCGCTGACGATCCAGAACACCGCAACCGTGCCGATGGTAATGAAGGCGCGGCCGGCATTGACCAGTGCCGGCAGCCAATCAGCCACGCGAAACTGCTTGATGCCGCGACGCGGAATTTGTCGTGCTGGATCAGCAACGAGCAGTGCGATGCCATTGAGCGCATGCGCGATGCCGCCCAAGGTCTGGGCCGCCTTGTCGGCAAGCAGACGGAGCGACGGTGTCGCGGCCGGCAGCGCGATCAATCGCCGCACCGTTAGCTCGCAGCTTCGGTGCAGCGCAACCGGATCTCGGATCCAACGCGCAGTGGCATCCGGCTGCGACGCCGATTGCAGCTCCGGCGGCAGGTTCTCGAGGACCGTCGCGGCTTCGTCCCGGGTCTCGCCAGGTTGCAGCCTGCCCGCGTTGGCGATCGCGCGCCATCCGGACAGCGCTGTGAACAAACCGTCCACCGCGCTCTGCAACTCTGGTGAATAATAGCGAATGCGCGCCGATTCCCCGAGCGTCTGGTCGATCACCGGATCGAGGGCGGTGACGCGACGAATGAATTCGCGACGAACCAGCAGCGTGTGGTCGGATTCCTGTCCCTCGGTTGCCAGTGTCGAGATAAAACTGGCGGTGATTCCCGCCGACAGATCAGCGAACTGCACAGCGAGCCGGCGCGGGGCGCCGCCGAGATCGGTGGCGGCGAGAACGACGCCGGCGCAGACGATGCCGATGCAGGTCTCGCTGGCGCGGGCAACAGCAAGCAGGAAGGCGGCATTGGCATCCACGCCGCCGACGGGTCCGAGCAGGTCGGCCGTTATGATTGCCGACGTAATGCCCGCCAGTGCCGCGGAATACGACGCGAAATTGCGCAACACCGTGGCGGCGAAGGCGCAGGCCGCGCTCCACACGACCAAGCCGCCGAGAAACAGCATGCGATCCTGTGGGAAGCAGGCAATCAGCACCACGGTCCACACAGCACCGATCATAGTGCCCACCATGCGGAACCAACCTTTGCGCAAGGAGGCGCCGAGCTGTGGTTGACACACGATCGCCGCCGAAAGGCCGGCCCAGTACGGGTTGTCGAGCTCGAGCCAGAACGCGACGTAAAGCGCAATGGACACCGCGGCCCACATCCGCAGCCCGAACAGCAGCGACGGACCCGCGGCGCGCAACGCTTCGGCGAACTGCGCCGCGACAACGGGTATCCGCGACCGCGGCGCAGAATCACCGATCCATGGCTCGGTACTGGTCACTGTCGGTTCTACCATTCCGGGCAGGCGCTCGCGTTGAGAGCTGCCCTTGCACGTGATTGCGACCAGCCACGCGCCTCGGCTCGTCGCCACGTTATGAGAGCCCTCGTCGAAGGCGCTCTGCCAGGCTTGCTATGAAATTGCGTGCACCGCCTCCACGATATGTTTCGCCGAAATGCCGAAGGCGTCAATGAGCTCATCCGGCTTGCCGGAGTGCGGCATCTCCCGCACCGCGATGAGCTTTGACTTGGCAGGGGTGACGTTGGCCTGGGCGAGGGCGGATAGGACCGCCTCGCCTATTCCCCCTTCCGCCCAGTGATCTTCCACAGTGATGAGCCGACCGCCTGTGGCGGCAATCTCCTTGGCAAGCTCTTTTCCGTCGATGGGTTTGACGCAATAAAGGTCAATCACCCGCACGGCTGTGCCCTCTGCTTTCAAACGATCAGCAGCCTTCAGCGCCTCGTGCAGAGTGACTCCCGCGCCGATCACCGTCACTTTATCTTGCGAACTCTGTCGGAGCACCTTGAATCCAGGAATCGAGAACTTCTCGCCCGTCGAGTAGAGGATGGGAAATTTCGGCCGGGACGTTCGCAGATAGTTGATACCTGCACGCCCCACCATGGTCTCCGTAAGCCTCTCCGCAGAGATGGCATCGCTTGGGTAAAGAACGGCGGAGGAATGAACAGCGCGAAAAATCGCGATATCCTCCAGTGCCATCTGCGATGGACCGTCCTCGCCGATCGAAACGCCGCAATGCGATCCGCACAGGTTGATGTTGCTCCGGCTGATGGCCGCCATGCGGACTTGGTCATAGGCGCGGGCGAGGAAGCACGCAAAGGTATCAAGGAAAGGCACCTTGCCGCGTGCGGCGAGTCCCACGCCTGTGCTCACAAGATTCTGCTCGGCGATATAGCCCTGATAGAAATGATCCGGGAAAGTGTCGCCAAATATTTCCGAGAAGGTCGAGTTCTTCACGTCGCCCGAAATAGCGACGATGTGTGGATTCACCGCGCCTAGTCGCTTGAGGGCAAATCCGTAGGCCTCGCGCGTCGCAACAGGCTTTGAAGGGTCGTAGTCCGGCGGCGCAGGAACCGGGAAATTCGGAGGTTTAGGCAATGCCGTCCGAGCATAGGACTTGCCGGGGTCAGGGGGCAGGTCGATTGCCGGCCCAATTTCCTTGATCGCGGCAGCGAGCTGATCCTTGGGAATCGCCCTGCCATGCCAATGCTCCTTGCCGGCGATGAAGCTCACTCCATGGCCCTTAATCGTCCGCGCGAGGATTGCCTGCGGCTGGCCACTGGTCGCCTTGGCGTGATCGAGGGCGGCGAGCACGGCAGCAACGTCGTGGCCGTCGATGATTTCTGTTGCCCAGCCTTCCGAGTCGAATTTCTTGCGGTAGACTTCCATGTCGTGCCGGTACATTGTCGGCTCGCTTTGGCCCAACGCATTGACGTCAGCTAGAACCGTGAGGTTATCCAGTTTGTAATGGGCGGCGAATGCTGCCGCCTCCCACACTTGTCCCTCAGCCATTTCGCCGTCACCCATCAACACGTAGACGCGCGTTGGACTATTATCGATGCGCGCGCCGATCGCGAGTCCCGAACCGACAGATAATCCCTGGCCAAGCGAACCTGTCGCGGCGTCGACACCGGGGATACGCGGTGTCGGATGGCCTTCGAGTTCGCTTGAAAATTCGCGCAACGTCATCAGACGCGACTCGGGGAAAACACCTGCCTCAGCCAGCGCAGCGTAAAGGACCGGCGCGGCATGGCCTTTAGAGAGAACGAAACGATCGCCGTCCGACGAGTTAGGGTCTTTCGGATCAAACTTCATCGCGTAGAAAAACGTTCCGGCCACCAGCTCTGCTGCGGACATGCAGGATGTCGGATGTCCGGAACCAGCCGCAGTCGTCGACATCATCGAGAGAATGCTCAATCGCCTTGCTTTTTGTCTTATGACCTCGATTGTTGCTGCGGATGGCTTGATCGCGTTAGTAGCAGTCATAAGACCCCTCCCTCGAGTTGAAGCGACCTAGTCATTTCTGCGGAGCGCGCGGCACCTCATCTGGCGAATTTCCACGCAGTCAGTCGATTATCTGGCGTCATTCGGCGTTACTTCCCGTAGTTCGCCAGTCGCCAAATCGACAACAAATCCGCGAATTGCCACCTTCGAAGGAATCCACGGGTGCGACCTGAGCTTCAGTACCTGCTTTTGTGTTGCCAGATTCACGTCGGAATAGAAGTGGAATTTATCGGGAGCTACCGCCCACACGCCGCATTGTGTGTGGAGGTGGTTTTCGAACTCTTCTTCCGAAAACAGTTCCATTCCGCAGCCCGTGTGCCCAACAATCATAATCTCTCGCACGCCGAGAACGTGAATTGAAAACATCAGAGACCTTACAACATCTTCTGTTGCTGCTGTTCCGACGTTCCGAATCACATCCGCATCGGCGGGTTTGATGTCTAGCCATTCGAGAAGTTCGTTCAGGCGGGGGTCCATACAAGTGAGGATCGCAATCTTCGGAGCTGGCTTGTTTGCCAGCGAAGGATCATGGTGCTTTGCTGTCTTGCGGCTTGCCGCAATTGCGTGTTCGATCAAGCTCACTGGGATTCTCCTAAATCGTGTTGCGGGTCCTGGCTTGGGTTTGCGACAACGCGGCCTGTCATGTTGTTTATGCGGATCCAGCGTTCTCGTGCGGACTCCGTAGTCTGCTGTCAAAGCTTTGGAGAGCATGAACTCCCAGTGTCAGCAATCGCGCTGACACGGCCGTCCACCGCGCGCGGCCCGCTTGGCCTAAATCGGGTGACCACAGTGTCGTCTGGTACCGGCCGGCGGGGTTTCATTTTAGGTTGGTCGGGACCGAAAAGTATACTCACTTTCCGCGAGACACTCTTCCGAGCCGCGGTCGAATAACGGCGCCGTGATCTTCCCGCGAGGCTTTTCTGGGCTCGCTCGAAGGGGTTTTTGGGCGTTGAGCAACAGATCAGCGCATTGCCGTCGGCTTTCATGTCCAACGGCTCTGGCGCAGAGGCGAGCTCGCCTTCAATCAAGCCACTTTCGCAGTTGTGGCATATGCCTGATCGGCAGACCCAACGCACGGGAACGGAACACGCTTCCGCCAATTCAAGCAGGCTGCCAGAGCGGGAGTCCCGTGGCACGGCGAGGCTGCTTCGCAAGAGCGTCACAATGGGGCCGTCGCCACGGGGCCGTCAGGACGATGAGGGTAAGGCCGCGGCGACGCTGGAGATGCCCGGCGCACGAAGTGACGCGGGCCCGAACATTTCGGCGTGGACCCTGGGCCAGGGGATGCCCCATGCCGCAAGGCCTTTCTGGAAATCTTCGGGGAAGCGGGACGGACCACACAGATAGAAACCAGCGTCTTGGGGAATCCCAAGCTCGTGGGGCAGCCCGCGCGAAAGATGGCCCGGTCGATCGAGTTCCTGGCCGAGCCTGCCTCCCGGTGCAGGCCGACTGTAGATCGCGCGGCGATGGGACGTACGCAGCGCAACGAGCAGACCGTCCGCCTCCTTCGCAAACGAATGGGGCGCCCGATCGCGGGCTGAATGGAGCGACCAAACCGGCCGAGACGCCCCGGCGTTGTAGCAGCCGCACCATGCAACATCGCCAACGAAAGCGTGACGCCGACACCGGCGCTGATAAGGACGACGGGAGTTGCATTGGGGCGAGCGTGAGCGAACCACGATCAGCGCGGCCGGTCTGATGTGGGAGGCTATGGCGCGCGCACTCGCCCTGCCCACCGAAGCGCGGATACGTGCCCAGGATGCGCTACACGAAGTGATTCTTCTCAGCCCCTATTGGACAGAGGCCGCGGCGCAGTTTCATCACTCTCAGCAGGTCCGCCCGCAGACCGAGCAATTAACCTTTGCCGACCGGGCGGGCTGGCACTGCCTGTGCTGTTGCTTGGTGCGTTCGTGAACGGGCGTCGATTAGACCGAGAAGCGGGTCGCGAAATCGTCGGGCAAGCTCCGCGCGCCAGCCTCCCACTTGCTGTAGGCGGAGCGGGAGAACTTGGTCTGGCAGACCTCGTTCAGCAGGTCCAGCGTCAGCCCCCGGTACTCCTGCACCTCGCGCATCCGGGCACCGACAATAGTGCGCCATGCCGCCAACTGCCCCGCATGTTGCAAACTGCGCATTCTTTCCCGCCCCCAGTTGGGTCTTTCGCATGGCCCGGCGAAAGGGGCCCGGCGAAAGGGGCTGGTGAATGGGACGATCTGTCAATATGATAGACAGAGTGAACCCGGGTCGGGTGCCCCCGACCTTTTGAGGGGGTCATGACCGACCTGGGATTTGGCGCCGCCCTGAGCTTCAATGACCCGGAGGCCTTCGGTGCGAACTTTGCACCCCACTCACAGGTGAGCGCCCTCCCCACCGCGCGCGGCGCGTTTCATGCCGACTTCGAATTCATCAACCTTCAGGGGCTGCGCCTCTCCCGTACCAAGGAGGTACTGCCCCGCGTCGGCCGGGGTCAGAACAGGACCGGGGGCTACGGCATTGTGTTCGGAATTTATCCCGTGCCGAGAGCCAATTCATACATCAACGGTATGGAGGTTTCACCAGCGGATGTCATCATCCTCAGCGATGGTGACGAAACTCACAATCGACTGGCAGCGGGTTGCGAATGGGGCACTTTGTGGCTGCCCAATGAGGAAATGGCCGCCGTCACCGCTGGGCTGATCGGCCATGTCGTGCAACCCCCGTCATCCACTTATTGCCTCACGCCTCCGCCCGTGGTCTGGTGGCGACTGCTCGAGCTGCACGAAAAAGCCCTCGAGCACATCAAACCTGACGGCAGCTCCGCGCTGCATCCCGAGGTAGTACGGGCGATGAACCAGGTGATCATGCACGCCCTGGTCTCGTGTATCAGCGGCGGCGAGGCCGTCGGGCATGCCCGTCACCGCGACCGGGTCATCATGAATCGTCTAGAACAATTCTTGGAAGCAAATCACGACCGGCCGCTCTACGTGCAGGAATTGTGCAAGGCCACGGGAGCACCGGAGCGCAGCCTGCGTCACTATTGCTATGAGCAGATCGGCATGAGTCCGATCCGGTATTTACGGCTCCGGCGCATGCAGATGGCGCGGCGAGCCTTGCGAGCGGCTGATCCGCGGACGGTGACGGTCGCCGCGGTCGCCAATGATCACGGCTTTGGCGAGCTGGGCCGCTTCGCGGTGACGTATCGGGCGCTGTTCGGAGAGACACCCTCTGTTACATTACAGCGCTCGCCTGAAGAATTAAAAAAAAGCGCCTCGCCCTGGCATCTTGCCGAACGAGCATAGCCGACCGGGACTCACCCGGGTATCTGGCGGGCTTCGCAACCCGGCTTTGAGTTGTGCATCAGACGGAAGGGAGGCGCCGTGCCGTCGTCGCAAACGGGCAACACAGGTCCATCGCCACCGATGTTCAGTGCATCGCCCACTCTCATCAACATGCGGGGGGTTCATCCGCGCCACCCTGTGCCGCCATTGCGGCCGGTGACGGCGCAGTTTGACCTCATGGAGCTGCAGCCGCAGCGGTTTCCGACCGCGCGCCGAGGCCACGCCGGCCCCCCGGGAGATTGGCCCAAGGGCGAGTGCTGCTTCGGCTGCTTCGTCTACGTCTCAGTTCAGGCCAGCGCGCGCAAGGATCCTAAATGCGCCCGCATGCGCCCTCAATGGACGCACGGTCCGGCACCCGGCATCCGCAAACATGATCCGGCCTGCACGGCCTGGGAGGGGAAAGTGAACCACGCGACGATCGTCCAGGGGACCCGGGGCATGTTCCAGTTGTCAGCCGGTGGCCGATGCCAGGCGCCGGATAGCTTGCCGGCGATGATCTACGATCGAGAACCGACGCACACCCGTCGGCGGCAACTCGGCGCGCGGGACCGCAAGATGATGGGCGACAATCCAATGATCTACCGCGAAGCGCGTTGCACCCGCTCGCGCTGGAAGCTCGGCAACCGGGTAGTCAGTCAGCCCTGGTGACGGTGCGGCTCGTGTTCTGGATTGGCCTTTTCGTCGGCCTGATAATCGGCGGCACCGTCGGTGCCGCAGTAGTAGACTACATATACATGGCCGACGATGGAGGGCACAAAACGTGAGCGACCCGCCAATTCAGGGTGAAAGTACCAGCGCCTCCTGCGGAGGAGCAGAGGAGGGGCGTGACTGCATCCGTCGCGACTGCCTCCACCCACCAGCCTCTCTCTCGAAGGGAGGGAGATCTCCTTGTTTGCTTCAGCGCAGCGGTCTCGCAATCAGTCTACGAGGACTGCCGGCGCAAGAACGCAGGAATGTCCAGCGTCGCTTCCTCGTTCTGCATCACCTGTACAGTCGCGGCAGGCTGCGTCGGACGATGATCCATACGCACCACAGGATCGACGCGTGCCGGCGCCGCTTCCGGCGGCGCGGCAGCAGCCGTGTGGTGACGGCGGAACGCATTCTTGACAGTGCTTAACCACGGGCGGAGCGGTTCGGCCATCGGTGTCGCAGCCGGTGACACGGTCGCCGGACGTGGTGTGTCATTGAACAACCCGCGCGATGCCTGTTGTTGCGGAGCAGCTTGCGGCGGCGCGCGATGCGGCACGACATGAGGCGCGGATGTCCGCGCTTCGACGGGCGAAGCGTCGGTCTCCGCCTCAGCCACTTCGGCAACGGCCGATGCCGATGCCGTCTGGTGCTGCCGAAGTGGCGAGGCGTTCATGATCGGCGAAACGCTCGGCTGCGCGCTCGCCGGCATCTGCGTTGGCCCCTGCGTCGGCACGTGGATCGGCTGTGGCATCGGCATCGCACCACCGCCAACGGCGACCAGCTTCGGCCGCCCCTCGACAGCGCGCGGCGTGTCGATGCCAGTTGCGACAACGGACACGCGGATGCGGCCCGTCAAGCCCTCGTCGATCGCCGAACCGAAGATGATGTTGGCTTCTTCGTCGACTTCCTCGCGGATGCGGTTCGCTGCCTGGTCGACTTCGAACAGGGTCAGGTCCTCGCCGCCGGTGATGTTGATCAGCAGGCCGCGCGCACCGGCCATCGAGGTGTCTTCCAGTAGCGGATTGCTGATCGCGGCTTCGGCGGCACGGATGGCACGGTTCTCGCCCTCGGCCTCACCGGTGCCCATCATCGCCTTGCCCATCTCAACCATGACGGTGCGGATGTCAGCGAAGTCGAGGTTCACCAAGCCTGGCGTCATCATCAGGTCGGTGACGCTGCGCACGCCCATATAGAGGACCTGATCCGCCATCTTGAACGCATCCTTCCAGGTGGTACGTTCGTTTGCCATACGGAAAAGGTTCTGATTGGGAATGACGATCAGCGTGTCGACGTACTGCTGTAGCTCGTCGATGCCCTGATCGGCGCAGCGGGCCCGGCGTACCCCTTCAAAACCAAACGGCTTGGTCACGACACCGACGGTCAGGATGTTCCGTTCGCGTGCCATGCGAGCGATCACCGGCGCCGCGCCTGTGCCGGTGCCACCACCCATGCCGGCGGTGATGAATACCATGTGCGCGCCGTCCAGATGGCGGTAAAGCTCATCCGATGCCTCCTCCGCCGCGGCACGACCGACTTCCGGCTTGGCGCCGGCACCGAGTCCCTGCGTGATATGCGGGCCAAGCTGGATACGTCGGTCGGCGCGGCTGTGCATCAACTGCTGTGCGTCGGTGTTCGCGACGACGAATTCCACCCCCTGCAGTCCGAGCGTGATCATATTATCCACAGCGTTGGTCCCGCCGCCGCCGACGCCGATCACCGTGATCCGCGGCGAGAAGTCGGTGTGCACGGTTTGCGGGATGGTGAGATTGAGTGTCATGCGGATGTCTCCCCCACGCGACTCG
>JASHVB010000904.1 GCA_030039695.1 Acetobacteraceae bacterium | reverse complement strand
TCAATGGATCCCTGTTGGATACCGATTCCTTGGGACCGTTATTCCAAAGGATGTTCGGCGATTGGCAGATCGTACGAGAGTGGTACGAAGAGCTGGCGCTGTACTCCAACGTAATAACATCATCGGGAAGCTACCCTGGGACATTCATCGCTTTGGGACAGGCAGTGCTACAAATGGTAGCTACTTACCGTCACGTTCAGGTTCGGCCTGCGGACATCGAGGAATTGAAAACACGGATATTATCCATGCCGGCGTTTCCAGATGTTCGGGAGGGGTTGCAGCGCCTGAAAGCTGCCGGATTCCGTTTAGTTACCCTAACCAACTCTCCGGGTGGCGAGCAAGGAAGTGAATATCAGTTGTCAAACGCTGGCATCGCAAACTTTTTTGAGCGACACTTCGAAACTGAGAGTGTACGGGCCTATAAGGTCTCGCCGTCAGTGTATCACATGGTTGCAGAGTTGATGAATGTTCCTCCGGCCGCGTGCTGCATGATCACGACACATGCTTGGGACGCCCTTGGGGCGCAGTTTGTCGGCTTTTCGGCTGGACTTATGCATCGACCCGGCCAAGCGTCGCTACTGATGGATGGGCTACCTGAGCCACAAGCTGTCGCACCGGATCTCCCAAGCCTGGCGACCCAACTCGTCGAGCTTTGCGGCGGTCGTCCCCAGGTGCGAGCTCCTGTGTTGCATGCCGCCCTACATCGAGCCTCAGCTCTTCATGTTCCGGCACGGCATGCACCGTAACGTCGAAGGCGCACGCCTTACAGCGGCGCGGCGGCTGGTCGCGCTGGCTCTCGCGGGTCGCTTTGCATATCCCCCAGGGTGAGGACCCGGTTGGCATCGAGGCTATTACGACGGCCGTCCCGGCTGGTCCGACGCGGGGGGCCACTGGCAGGGCGAATACCGCAACAGAAATTGGTATCGCTAGGGAGCTTCCTACATGAGGCGAATACGAGCGCTTCTGGACGCTAGGGGTACTCTCAGTCCAGAACCCGTTCTTTGGCCTCACCCCGAAATGGGTGTTGTTCTCGCACCACGTGCCGCCCGAGTCGCGCCATGCGCGATGCTGCTGGGCGAACCGGCGCACACTTCACGCAGCCGGCAAGCCGGCCTTGCTGGCCGGTTCCATTGTCCTGTGTTGCTTCGGCTCGACCCTTGGTGGCAGGCTTTACGGCAATCCAACCGCCAAGGTGGAGGCAACCACGATGCTCGAGAAAGAAGCGCACCGTCGCAGGATGCTTGAGCACCTGACGCGCATGGCGACCTCGGGTCAGCAAGCGGCGGCGCCAACACGCACGGATCCGCAGTTCTCGATTCGTCTGGTCGGCGAAGTGCGGCGTGATGCAGTGGAGCCAAAACCGTCCCAGCGTGCGACGCGGCGCAGCGACACTCCCAGCCAGCCCAATCTGCGCGGAATTTGACCCCAAGCGCGCAGTTGCGCGCTGACCTCATCAGGCGCGTTTGCGCGGTCGCTTCGTCGCCGTTGTCTTGGCTGGGGGCACGGGTGCCGCCCCCTTACTTCGCTGAGATCGAGGCGCCGGTTTGTCGGCTGGTGCGATTTTGCCGGACGACACAGGCTTTTTACTGGCCTGCACTGCGGCCGTCGGTGCCTCAGTGCTGGACCCCAAGCTGCGCTTAAGCGCCGCCATCAGGTCGATCACGTTGCTCTGCTCCGGCTCGGCTACTTCCTCGGTGATGCCTTCACCTTTGAGCTTGGCTGAGATCATCTCACGCATGCGCCGCTCGTAGCGGTCCTCGATGTCCGACGGCTGATAGGGGGAGGTCTGCCGCCTGATCAGCTCGGCAGCCAGTTTGACCATCTCTTCGTCGACCTTGATTGGGCCACCGTCAAACAGTTGGTGCGTGTCGTTGAGATCCTGCTGCTCAATCAGCGTATGAGCCGCGATACCGTCGCCATAAGGCCGGAGCGCGATGGTCCGCTCGCGTTGACTGATCACCACCCGCGTCAACGCCACCTCACCGGTGCGGCGGATCGCTTCGCGCAGCACAAAGTAGACGTCCCGGCCGGCCTCGCCGTCCGGCGCCAGATAGTAAGCCGCATCGTAGTAGATCGGGTCGATGGAGCCGGCGTCAACGAACTTCTCGACGTTCATGGTCGAGGAACTCTCCACCTTGACGCTGGCAAGGTCGTCATCGGTGAGCAGCAGATAATGGTCCTTCTGAAACTCGTAGCCCCGCACCAGGTCGCGGCGGGAAACCTCCTCGTCGGTCTCGGCGTCCAACGTCACCGTACGGACCCGGTGGCCGGTCTTCGGGTTGATGAAGTGGAAACGGATCGCATTGCGCTCATGCTTGGCGGTGTAGAGCGCGACCGGGCAGGTAACCAGTGCCAGACGGAGATGGCCACGCCAAATGGGACGGGGGGCCATCTCAGGCCGCCCCATAGGTCGGAAACCAGGCGCTGCGACGCCGATCCGCTTCGCCTGTCCCTTCTGCGTCGTCTTCGTCCGCGGTGCGTGCGGCGGTAATCTTCGCCTGCTGATCGTCGATCACGTCTGCCGCTTCGACCAACGCGTCCTCGAGGTGCGCGCCCGCGCCAGCATGCGCCCGCTCTAGCTCCAGCTCCTCGCGCGCCATCCCAAGCAGTTGGATTGTCCGATCCAAGGGCTCACGGGACAATTCGGTCGAATAACCAGCGGTCTGGGTCATCGGCGTTACATTAGCAATGGACCGATCTGGCAAAAGATGCGCCCAGACGCGATGCCACAGGTTGGACTGCACAGATGAGATGAACTCAGGGCCGCATGGCCTTGGCGAAATGGGGAACTGCGCAAGGGTAAACCAATCGCATGGGCGCTCCCTGCCATCACACAAGCCCGTGATGGCTGTCAGCTCAGGGATACGCAAGGTGCCGAGCGGGCGCGCTCGAGCGTGGTCAAGGCCTGGGGAGACCCATCGGCGGACGGCTATGGGTTGATCAGCGACTTTAACACCGTCGCTCCCCTACTGACTGTCGAAATCACAGAAGCATTTGCCGCCGTGAGAGCAACCGATCACGAAGACGGTCTTGCTTCCAGTCGTGCGTCCCCGATTGGCACCGTCATCCGTGACGACGGTGCCTGCCGGTGGCGTCACGATCGGGTCCGGCGAATCTGTCAGAGTCTGCTTCCGCTCCAGCCCTCAAGTTTTGGACACGATGCATCATGCTCGCGGCCTTGCCCCCCACTTCGGCAGTTCCGCCCCCCATCAGAGGGATATGCTCATCGGTGGCCTGCGCCGAGATTGTTCGTGCCAGCACACCACATGGCCCCACAATCCAATCGAGAACAACGGCATGATGGACGACCCCAAGCTCGAGGTTTTGAACCCCAGAGACAGCCAGGCCATCTTCATCGAGCACCGGCCGCAGGTGGCGTTCGGCGTGCAGTCGATCGATCGCCAGGTGCTGAAGAACAACACGGTGGCGCTCGCCAAGGCGGCGAAGGCGTTGAAGATCCCGACGATAATTACCTCGGTCGAGAACGAGCGTTTCTCCGGTTACCCGGAGTCGCTCGACAAGGTCGTCGTCTCGGGGCTATGGCCCGAGTTGTCCGACAACGCCTCCTCATTGTCCGCGATGCTCGACGGCAGCTCGTTCGACGCGATGCGCGGCGCGCGCGGGTACCTGGCTAGAACTGGCAGGTGAGCTCGGTTGCGACCATAATAAGTGCTACTTGGTTCGCCCTCATACTGCCCCCGGTCGATCAGGTTGGGTTGTTGCGACGAGAGTGTGGCTAGGCAAATTCCCATTGATGACGAACGAGCTTGGGATCAACATCCGCTACCCTATCACGGGGCTGCGAAGCGAAGGCGGACGTCGACGCCGGTTCGGGGGCCGCGGGCGATGGGCGACCATTTCGCCGATGACGTGGTACAGAGGAGTGAGCAAGCATGAGCACAGACATCTCCACCGAGCCGTTGAGCACCAGCGCGGCTATCAGCGCGTACGGCACGGCGCGATCGACGATTGTTGGGAGTCCCCTCGAACCAGACGAACTGCGCCATATCGATGCCTATTGGCGGGCGAGCCTTTATCTTTGCCTGGGAATGCTTTACCTCAAAGCCAACCCGTTGCTCAGGGAGTCACTGACCTTAGAGCATATCAAACCACGGTTGCTCGGCCATTGGGGATCAGATGCCGGCCAATCCTTCACCTATACGCATTTCAATCGGCTGATCCGGAAGTACGATCTGAACGCCATCTTCATCAGTGGCCCCGGCCATGGAGCGCCCGCCGTGTTATCGCAGGCCTACCTTGAGGGGACGTACAGCGAAGTCTATCCAGACAAGAGCGAGGACGTGGCGGGACTGCAGCGCTTCTTCAAGCAGTTCTCCTTCCCTGGCGGTATCGGCAGTCACGCGACCCCTGAAACACCTGGTAGCATCCATGAGGGTGGAGAGCTCGGATACAGCGTTTCGCACGCGTACGGTGCAGCTTACGACAATCCAGACCTGATCGCGCTGGTAATGGTGGGAGACGGTGAGTCGGAGACGGGGCCATTGGCGACAAGCTGGCATAGCAATAAGTCTCTCAACCCCATCACCGATGGTGCTGTTCTGCCGGTCCTCCATTTGAACGGTTACAAAATCAACAATCCGACTATTCTAGCTCGCATCAGCCACAGCGAGCTCGTAGCGCTGTTTCTCGGCTACGGATATACGCCGTATTTCGTCGAAGGCAGTGACCCCGACAGCATGCATCAGGCCATGGCCGCCACCCTGGAGCACTGCGTCCTGGAGATCCGAAAGGCCCAGAGCGAAGCGCGGCAGACAGGCAAGGCCTCTCGACCGCGCTGGCCGATGATTATTCTGCGCAGCCCCAAGGGTTGGACGGCGCCGCGCGAGGTCGAGGGGCACTATCTCGAGGGTTTTTGGCGCGCGCACCAGATCCCGCTTCCCGACGTGGCCACCAACCCCGCACAGTTGAGACTGCTGGAGAGCTGGCTGCGCGACTACCGCCCGGATGAGTTGTTCGACAGGAATGGCCGCCTCGTCCCCGAGCTGAGGGCGTTGGCGCCCACGGGCACTCGGCGAATGAGCGCAAATCCTGTTGCCAACGGCGGCTTGCTGCGCAGACCATTAGACATGCCTGACTTCTGTGACTACGCAGTCAAAGTTGACAAGCCTGGTGCGATCCCCGCCGGCAATGTTCCGACACTCGGCAATTTCCTCCGTGATGTCACGCGGCAGAACATGCAAAGCTTCCGCGTCTTCGGGCCGGACGAGACGCAGTCGAATCGACTGCAGGCCCTCTATGACGTCACCAAGAAGGTTTGGCTGGCTGAGTATTTCCCCGAAGACGCCGACGGCGGCGAGCTCGCGCCCGAAGGACGTGTCATGGAGATGCTCAGTGAGCACACCGTTGAAGGATGGTTGGAAGGTTACTTGCTGACCGGGCGGCATGGCCTGATCAACAGCTACGAACCCTTCATCCATGTCATCGACTCTATGTTCAACCAACACGCCAAATGGCTGGAGAAATGCAATGAACTGCCGTGGCGAGCCAAGATTGCATCACTCAACCTGTTGATCACCGCGCTAGTCTGGCGGCAGGACCACAATGGCTTTACGCACCAGGATCCCGGCTTCATGGATCTCGTCGTCAACAAGAGCCCGAGTGTGGTGCGCATCTACCTGCCACCCGATGCCAATTGCCTGCTGTCGGTCGCCGATCATTGCCTGCGCAGTGTCAACTATGTGAACGTTATTGTCGCCGACAAACAGGTGCATCCCCAGTACCTCGACATGGATGCTGCAATTGAGCACTGCACGAAAGGCGCGGGTATCTGGTCGTGGGCGAGCAATGATCAGGATGCCGAGCCTGACGTTGTCATGGCGAGTTGCGGCGATTGCCCGACAATGGAATCCCTGGCAGCAACGGCTCTGATTCGCCAGCATCTCCCGGACATAAAGGTTCGCTTCGTGAATGTGGTGGATTTGTTCAAGTTGGTGCCGAATGCGGAACATGCACACGGCATGACCGATCGCGAGTTCGAGGCACTCTTCACTGCAGGCAAGCCAGTTGTCTTCAACTTCCACGCCTATCCCTGGCTGATCCACCGGCTAACCTACCACCGACCACATCAGCACCGCATCCATGTTCGTGGTTATAAAGAGCAAGGTAACATCAACACTCCCCTGGAACTCGCCATCCGCAACCAAGCCGATCGGTTCAGCCTGGCGATCGACGCGATCGATCGCATTCCCCGGTTCCAGGTCACGGGTGCACACGCTCGTGAGGAACTACTCAACCGACAGATCGCGTGTCGACGCTACGCTCACGAGTTCGGCATCGATCCCCCTGATATCGCAAGCTGGAAATGGCCATTCTAAGGGGCGAACAAGCCAACACGCCGCTGACAGCCTCGGGTCGTAGGGCGTCGAGCGACCCGACCGCCCGATCGCCTCCCGTTCAGCCGACATTTCGCCAATCCTCCGGACGGGCAGGATGTGATGGTCGTGCCAAATATTGGGCGCGACGCTTTAATGGTGGTTCCGATTCCTGTGGGTCCCGACTTCGCCTATGCCGATTTGGCTGGCTTTGTAAGGCATTCACCCGAAAGCCAGCAGGCGTCCCTTGGGAGAGCGGTCGGCCAGACCATGCAAAGGCGTCTTAGCCCAACTTCCATTTTTTTGAACGCAGAGTTGGTGTGTATCAACGGGTTAGGGCGCGAGTTAGTCACTATGTGGGGGTTCAATCCATGTGTGCTTCGGGGCGATAGGCCGCGAGGGGACGGCGAGGTTGCGATAGATTTCCGCGACTTCGGGGTCGGGCGTT
>JASHVB010000903.1 GCA_030039695.1 Acetobacteraceae bacterium | reverse complement strand
CCCGGCGCGATACTTCAACGTGAAGCAGACCGGCCGCCGCATCGGCTTCATCACGCCGATGACTCATAATTTCTGCGAGAGCTGCAACCGCGTGCGCCTGACTTGCACTGGCACCCTGTTCATGTGTCTCGGCCAGGACGACGACGCGGATCTCCGGCAGGTGCTGCGTGCCGGCGCATCCGACGCGGCGCTGGACGATGCGATCCGCGAGGCGATCAGCCGCAAGCCGAAAGGCCACGATTTCATCATCGACCGCCGCCACGATCAGCCAGCCGTGGCGCGGCACATGAGCGTGACCGGGGGGTAGCGTTCCAGCGTGTCATTGTGGCTTGGCCACTGGCCGAGCCGGCCGGCAACTCAATGAAAAGAGCGGCTTATCGTCTTCCGCGGAGGAGGCTATGACCCCCGCTTGGTCGGATCGAGTCCAGGTCAGGCTTTGGGGCCCGGCTTGCGCTGGGATGACATGGACAGCTCGGATGCGTGTTTGTCCGAAGGCCGGCCTAATCGCTCACGGGCTTAAGCCGCGACGCGGCTCGAGGTTTCGGGCTGCCAGGCCTCGCAACGGTGCCAAGGCTGCCCCGCCGCTTTCGCAGTTGCGAGTGCGGGCGTAGGTTGCCCATCTAGGCGTTCTGCTCAGCAGGGGAGCAACGGACATGGACGACATCGTCATCATCTCGGCCACGCGCACGCCGGTCGGCACTTTCAGCGGGGCCCTCGCGTCGCTGTCGGCGCATGAGCTCGGCGCAGTGGCGCTTCAGGCCGCCTGCGGCCGCGCGGGCATTTCGGCCGAAGATGTGGACGAAGTGATCCTCGGCCAGGTGCTGGCCGCAGGCGAAGGCCAGAATCCCGCACGCCAGGCCGCCCGCGCCGCTGGCGTGCCGGACGCTAAGACCGCGTTCGGCATCAACCAGGTCTGCGGCTCCGGCCTTCGCGCGGTGGCACTGGCCGCACAGCAGATCCGTACCGGTGAGAGCACGATCGTCGTCGCCGGCGGCATGGAGAGCATGAGCCAGTCGCAGCACGCGGCGCACCTGCGCAATGGCACCAAAATGGGCGCGGTCGAGTTCATCGACACGATGCTGAAGGACGGGCTGTGGGACGCGTTCCACGGCTATCACATGGGGAACACGGCTGAGAATGTCGCGGTAAAATACCAGATCACACGAGAGCAGCAGGATCAGTTCGCACTGGGTTCACAGCACAAGGCGAGCACAGCGCAGAAGTCCGGGCGGTTCAAGGACGAAATCGCCCCGGTGACGGTGAAGACGCGCAAGGGCGATATCGTTGTCGCGGATGATGAATATATCCGCCACGACGCCAGCCTGGAGACGATGGCACGGCTGCGACCGGCATTTGCCAAGGACGGCACCGTAACGGCAGGCAACGCGTCGGGCATCAATGACGGTGCGGCGGCGCTGGTGCTGATGAGCGCTTCGGAAGCGGCTAAGCGTGGACTTACGCCGATTGCACGGATTGCGGCGTTTGCCACGGCGGGAGTGGATCCCGCAGTGATGGGCACAGGCCCGATACCAGCGACGCGCAAGGTTCTTGGGCGCGTGGGATGGAAGGTCGAAGACCTTGATCTGATCGAAGCGAACGAGGCATTCGCCGCACAGGCTCTGGCGGTGAACAAGGACCTGGGCTGGGATACAGCGAAAGTAAATGTGAACGGCGGCGCGATCGCGATCGGTCATCCCATCGGTGCATCGGGTGCGCGCGTGCTGGTGACGCTGCTGCACGAGATGCAGAAGCGCGATGCAAAGAGGGGCCTGGCGACATTGTGTATCGGCGGCGGCATGGGCGTCGCTATGTGCGTCGAGAGGTAATTAGCCTTTCCGGCGCTTTGCTCACGAGAGGTCGAGACGTGGCGAGTCGACTCCTGCGTCGCGGTGCTCCGCGGCGCATTCCGTTTCGCGGGGAAGCTTTCAGAGCATCGTCACCACTTGTGTGCCCAGCGCGCCCAGAAGCACCACTAACCAAGGCGGCAGTTTCCAGAACACCAACAGCAGGAACGCTACCAGACCGATGCCGAAGTCCCTCGGGCTGTTGATGGCACTGGTCCAGATCGGCGTGTAGAGGGCAGCGAGCAGCAACCCAACCACTGCCGCATTTACGCCGCGCAAGGCTGCCTGCACCGCCGTGTGCCGACGCAACGAATCCCAGAACGGCAGCACGCCGAGGAGCAGCAAAAAGGATGGCAGGTAAATTGCGAGCAGACAGATCAGTCCGCCGATCCAGCCATTTGGCGGCTGCTGCATCGCCGTTCCAAGATAGGCCGAGAACGTGAACAGCGGCCCAGGCACGGCCTGCGCCGCTCCATAACCAGCCAGGAAGCCATTGTCGTTTATCCACCCGGCCGGCACGACAGCTTGGTGCAGCAGCGGCAACACCACATGGCCGCCGCCGAACACCAGCGCGCCGGCGCGGTAGAATCGGTCGATCAGTTGCAGCGTGTGCGCGCCGCTGTTTGCCGCGAGCGGTAGGGCGAGCAGCAACACGAAGAACGCAACAAGCGCACCCACCGCCATGCCGCGCGGAATGGAAAATCCCAGATCGCCGGAGACCTCTTTCAGTGGCTCCTTGATCAGCACCCAGCCCAGAACCGCGCCGATCGCGATCGTCGCCACCTGACCGAGCGACGTCGGCACCGCGAGCGCCAATAGCGCCGCACCGATTGCGAAGGTGACGCGCTGACGGTCGGGCAACAGGCTGCGCGCCATTCCCCACACAGCTTGTGCCACCACTGCAACAGCGACCAGCTTCAGGCCATGCAGCCACGCCGTATGGTTGATGTTTCCCACTTCGCTGACGCCGTAGGCGAAAAGAATCATCACGATCGCCGATGGCGTGGTGAAGCCTAACCACGCAGCCAACCCGCCGGGCACGCCCGCGCGCAGAATACCCAGTGACACCGCGGTCTGGCTGCTCGCGGGTCCCGGCAGGAACTGACACAGTGCAATAATGTCAGCGTATTCCGATTCGCCGAGCCATTGCCGCTGCGCAACGCACTCGGCACGGAAATAGCCGAGATGCGCCACCGGTCCGCCGAAACTGGTGCAGCCGAGGCGCGAGAACACGCGCAGCACTTCAAGGAAAGAGCCTCGGCGCGCCATCGCCGATGCTTCGCTCACCGCCGTTTGGTCCTGATGGGTGTCGGCATCCGCAGCTCTAATCACGACAGTTTCAGCGAAAAGCGGATGCCACAATAGCCCGTCTGGCTACCGAAGGTCGAGGTTGCGCGGCCTGTGCCGCCGCTATCGATGTAGCGGCATGCAATGAAACTCCTTGAGCAAAATCCCAACTGGCACGATCACCGGCGCGCCGGGCTTGATCGTCATCTTGCAACGCGCCAATTCCGTCGCGCCGCGTAGCCTGGCTACCATCGCCGTCATGTCGATGCGAACCTGCTCCACGTCGCTCTTGGCCGCGAGGTCAGCATCGATCAGCGGCTCGGCCAGAGGTCCGGCTGTACGAGCCGCTCGCCCGCGGGAAACGGCGGCCGCGCTCCGGGTGCCGGGCCACTTTTAACATATGACCGGCACTGCGATCATATCGGCATGCTGCCGCTGTGACGCTACGCACTTGCAGCAACCGCGATTAACAATTGGGTGCCGCGCGGGCTGTCACCCTTGCCCGTCGCCAAACCCTGCCCCTAGAGTGCGTGCTTGCCAACGTCCGAGAGAGAAACCCAGCGCCATGTCCCAGGCCGTCACTTCCGAGCTCGCCCCGCACGGCGTTCTACGCGCCGCTATCAACATGGGCAATTTTCTCTTGGTTACCGGACGCAGCCCGTCCGGCGACCCTGACGGCGTTTCACCAGATATGGCGAAGGCGATCGCCGACCGGCTCGGTGTTCCGGTGAAATATGTGCCGTACGCGCGGCCGGGCGAACTGGCTGATGCCGCCGACACCGATGCGTGGGACATCGGCCTGATCGGAGCTGAACCGGCACGCGCGGAAAAGATCGCGTTCACACCCGCTTATGTGGAGATCGAGGCGACCTACCTCGTGCCGGCTGGTTCAGCGTTGCACAAGATTGCCGATGTTGATCGGACGGGTGTGCGCATTGCGGTCACCGCACGCAGCGCCTATGACCTCTGGCTCGAGCGTAACATCAAACACGCTACGCTGGTCCGCGGCCCCAATGGCCCGGCGACGCTCGAGATGTTTATCAACGACAAGCTAGATGCGTTGGCAGGGCTGCGTCCTGGCTTGCTGACGGACGTGGGGAAAGTGCCCGGTGGACGCATCCTCGACGGTCAGTTCACGGCGGTGCAGCAGGCAATCGGCACGGCACGTAAGAACGCCGCCGCGGCAGCGTTCCTGCGTGGTTTTGTTGAGGAAGCAAAGAAGTCCGGCCTGGTCGCCAGCCTGATCGACAAGCACGACGTGCGCGGGCGGCTGTCGGTCGCGCCGCCCGTCTAGTCACGCCAGTGCGCCCTCGTGTCATTGCCAGGCCGTCGGGCCGAAGCCGATCACGGGTAGCGAAGCACGATCCGTATGGCGTCGCTGCTACGCTACCCGCAATGACAGATTAAACCGGATCCCACGGGTACACGTCGCGCGTCCGCTCCAGCGGCGTGAACGCCTGCTGAACCGCCGGCAGCCATTGCTCCGCCAGCGTCTCGCAGCTCCATCCGTCGGTCCGTGCTACGATTCGAATCGGCCGGGGCTGGTTATAGAGATAGATTTCGTTGCCGCGCACGCCGAAGATCTGGCCCGACACCTTGGCAGCGGCATCGGTGCCCAGGAAGGCGATCAGCTTAGCGATATGTGCCGGTTGCGTCTTCGCGGCGCGCGCCTTGATTTGCTCCTCTGTAAGACCGGGTACGGTCTCGATCATGCGGCTCCATGCGTGCGGACCGATGCAGTTGGAGCGGATGTTGTAGCGCTGCATGTCCATCGCGATGTTACGCGACAGGCCGGCAATACCCAGCTTGGCTGCACCATAATTGGTCTGGCCAACGCTGCCGATCAGTCCCGACGTGGAGGTGATGTGTACGAAACACCCGCTCTCCTGCTTGCGGAAATGGGTGACCGCGGCGCGGCTGACATGGAATGCGCCGTACAGGTGAACCTTGATCACCGCATCCCACTCCTCGACGGACATGTAGTGGAACATGCGGTCGCGCAGGATGCCAGCGTTGTTGACCACCATGTCGATGCGGCCGAAATTGTCGATGGCGTCCTGTACCATCCTCTGCGCGTCTTCCCAGCTCGCCACGCTGCCGGCGTTTGCCACAGCCCGGCCTTGCCCGTGTGCCTGGGCGATTTCGGCCACCACGCGCTGCGCCGGGCCGGCATCGCGGCCCTCGCCAGTGACCGTGCCCCCGATGTCGTTCACCACCACCTTGGCACCGTTCGCAGCCAGCTCAAGAGCCGTGGCGCGCCCGATCCCGCCCCCGGCGCCCGTCACCACCGCCACCTTGCCGTCAAGCATGCCAGCCATCGCGTTTCCTCCGTTCGATTGGATGCCTCAGCATGCGACAGGGCAGCGGCCCTGTCATCCTCTCGTCCGAGGCAGGACAGCGCGAGACGCGCAGCCTCGAGGCTGAGGGGGCTTTGTTCCTACGCGCTGCCCCCTCGTTCGACATCGCGCGGAGTCCTCTCCCGCGCAGCGGGAGCGGTTTTCGTCGTCAATATCCATGAGTCGAAACAAACTGATGAACTGCCTGCGCCATCAGCCCTGGCGTCTGCACCGCGGCAAAATGCCCGGAGTTGATTTCGATGTACCCAGCGCCAGGAATCTGCTTCGCCATCGCCTCTATTGCAGCCGGCGGACGTAGCCCATCGTGCTTGCAGCCGATCACCAGCGTGGGACACGCAACACGCGCGGCCTCGCTGGAAATGTCCTCCTCTGCCAACATGCGGCTGATCGCTGCGAAACTTTGCGGATCATTCGCCAGCCAGCGGGCACGGAACTTGCGGAACTCCTCAGGATTGTGGCGTACGACCGGCGGATACGAGTTCGCCAGGCTGGCCTCCACGACGGCGCGCATGCCTTTTGCCTCAATGGCAGCTGCGCGATCCAGCGTGCCCTGCTTGCGATCGCCACTAACGCCCAATGCCGGGCTGCTGATTACCAGCGCCGCGGTTCGCGCTGCGTGCCGCACGGCAAAATGCAGCGCGATACCCGCGCCGACAGCAGTGCCCGCCACTGCCACCTGGCCGCTGATCTTGTGCGCATCGAGCAATGCCGCGATGTCATCAGCCATCTCATTCCAGGTGACCTTGCCGCTGAGCTTCTCCGACTGCCCCGCGCCACGGATGTCGTAACGCAACACTTGGCGCGTGTTGGTCAGCGTCGGCATCACCCGATCCCAGGATTCGAGTGTGCCGCCCATCTCATGCACTAGCACCAGCGTTGTCTGGCCGCTGCCGCTCAATTCGCAACGCAGGCTTGTGCCGTTGACTTCGATCCAGTCCATATCGAACCTTCCCTGGTTGTCCGACGCAAGCCTATGCACCGCGCGGACGCGGTCAAGCAGGAGACACCGATGGCCGGAATGATGAAGCTGCACTGGTCGCCTCGCTCGCCATATGTGCGCAAGGTAATGATCATCGCGTACGAGTTAGGTTTGCAGGACCGGTTGCGCACGGTGCGCACCGTGGTTGGCGGTACCTCGCCGCATCGCGAGCTCATGCGGATCAATCCGCTCGGCAAAATCCCCACACTGGAGCTGGAGAACGGTTCGGTGCTGTACGATTCGCCGGTCATCTGCGAGTACCTCGACACTTTGCATTCTGGCCCAAAGTTGTTTCCTTCGGCGTGGCCGGAACGCGGCGTGGCACTACGCCGGCTGGCGCTGGGAGACGGCATGCTTGATGCGGCGCTGCCCTGGCTCGGCGAGCGATTCCGTCCTGCCGAGAAGCAGTCGCAGCCGCATATGGATTTGTGGCGTGCAAAATTGGTCGCTTCGGTCGATGCGCTGGAGCATGAGGCGGAGGCGCTGCGCGACGGCATGTTCTCGATTGGCCACGTGGCGATCGGCGTGGCGTTGGGTTACCTCGATTTTCGCTTTAATGAACTGTCGTGGCGCGACGGCCATCCAAATCTGGCAGCCTGGCACGCGACCTTCAACGCGCGGCCAGCAGTGCAGGCCAATCCGCCAATAGACGATCGCTAACGACACGACATCATCGACTCCTCGGTCGGCAGTTCCCTTAATACTCCAAAAGTAACAGCCGATGCCGCGACGTCCCAGGTGATAGCCGGGCGATCAAAGCCGATCCCGCGGCATCGACCCTGGGAATCGGCGAACCCTCGGGGCCGGTCCGAATGGAGTGTGTTGTTGTCAGGCGAGACAGCATCGCGCCAATTATGACACCAGAAATTCGACGACCAGGATTCGTTGGACACATCGTGCGAAACCACCGCCAGTCGGCATGGCCGACGCCGATGCAAGCCCGCGTGCTCAACGTGGAAAACTGTTGTCATTACGCAATAATGAGTCGCCAATGCCGGCAATTGCATGTCGGGGTTGTGTTCGGTAGCTTTGTCGGGACGGGCAAGGTGTGACGGAATGAGCAAGCACGTGGTCGCGACGGTCGCGGAAATTCCACCAGGCGAGCGAAAGCTTGTGATGGTGCGCGGGCGATCCATTGCCGTGTTCAATCTCGGCGGCGAGTTCTTCGGCTTGTTCAACCGCTGTCCGCATCAGGGCGGACCGATGTGCGAGGGCATCCTCACCGGGTTGGTCGAGTCCGACGATCCCGGGCGTTATAAATATTCGCGCGCCGGTGAGATCCTGCGCTGTCCGTGGCATGGTTGGGAATTCGACGTGCGCACTGGCCAGTCGTACTGCGATCCGACAAAGATCAGCGTACGGAGCTATCCGGTCGAGGTGGCGCCGGGCCAGAGCGTGGTGCAGGGACCGTATGTGGCGGAAACCATTCCGGTTACGGTGGAAGAGCAATACGTCGTGGTGGAAATGCAGTGACCTCCTCACTTTCATTGCGAGGCAAAAGAGGCCAAGGTGATGTCCCACGGGAGATGCTCTGATCTCCCACAGGGGATGCCCTCGGCATTTCGGTCAGCGCAACGCCAGGGAAGTTACGTCAACTTCCGCTTTAGTGCGTCGTTCACCAGCGCCGGATTGCCCTTGCCGCCCATCGCGCGCATCACCTGACCAACAAAGAAACCGAACAGTTTCTCCCGACCAGACTTATACTCCGCTACTTTGTCGGCGTTCGCGGCCAGCACTGTTGCAACTGCCGCATCGATCGCGGCGGTATCGGTAACCTGCCGCAGGGCTTTCTCATCAACGATCACCGCGGGATCTTTGCCGGTTTCCACCATCGCATCGAACACGTCCTTGGCGATCCGTCCGTTGATCGTGTCGTCGCTGATCAAATCCAGCAGCTTGCCGAGCGAGGCGGCGGTCACTGGCGATGTTTCGATGCCAAGCCCGCCACGGTTCAGCGCGCCGAACAAGTCACCCATAATCC
>JASHVB010000902.1 GCA_030039695.1 Acetobacteraceae bacterium | reverse complement strand
AAACGCCGACGTGATCCTGTCGCTCGGCTTCTCGTTCGACGATCGCGCGACCAGCGCTTGGCTCGACGGCTACACGCTGGCGATCCCCCCGTCGAAGTTGATCCAGATCGATATCGATCCCGCTGAACTCGGCCGTAACTATCCGGCGGAGCATGCCATTCTGGGTGACGCGAAGGCGAGCCTGGCTTGGCTGAATGCCGCCGCGCATTCGCGCCTTGGCGGCGCACGCGAGGGCGGCGCCTGGCTGGATCGCCTGCGCCGTGGGCGTTCGGTTTGGGTGGAGTACCAAACCCGGCTGGCAGAGTCTGACGCGGTGCCGCTGCGGCCCGAGCGGCTGATGCGTGCGCTGTCCAGGGCGCTGCCGGATGACGCGATCATCGCCTCCGATGTCGGCGTGCATCACAACTGGATCATCCAACTGTTCGACACGCTGCGCCCGCGTCACCTGATCCATTCCTGGGGCTTTGCGGCAATGGGGTTCGCGAGTTCCGGTATCCTCGGCGCCAAACTGGCCGCGCCGGAGCGACCGTGCGTTGCGGTCGTCGGCGACGGCTCGTTCCTGATGGTGCCGCATGCGCTGGCCACCGCGGTGGAATACGATATCCCTGTGGTGTGGGTGGTCTGGAACAATAACGGCTACTGCTCGATCCGCGACATCCAGCACGGCATGTTCGGCGGGCGCGAGCTGGTCACCGGCTTCCGCACCGACCGCACCGGCGCGCTGTACAGTCCGGACTTTGCCATGCTGGCGAAGAGCTTCGGGGTTGCGTCGCATACCGTCACGCGCGCGGATGAAACCGAGGACGCGATCAAGGCAGCGATTGCCGCGAACAAGCCGTACTTGGTGGAAGTGCCGGTCGATCGCGAAATCCGCCCGATCGGCACCGGAAGCTGGGACCTGCCACCGTTGCCGCCACCCGAGCCGAACTTCCTCAAGGCACTGACCGCGGCGGGACTGCCGCTGTAGCGGTCGTGACGCGGGCGTAGGCGACGCCGCAAATCAGCGCAACAACAACCTTACCAGTGAACGTGGCGACCGGACTGACCATTGCCGCCAACGGCCAAGCGAGATTGCGTCAGGTCCTGCTCGAAGCCGCCACATCGCGAGGTTCGACCGTAAGTTTGCGACATTGCTGGGCATGCTGGTGCGGTCACCCGATGCGTTGGCCAGCACCGTCGATCATGGCGGCAGCTGCCGCCAGAACTCAGCAACGAAGCCGCGCCGGTCCACCTGGAACTGTTGTTTCGCAATGACCGCCGCGCCGTCGCGGCAGCGCCAGTCGAAGATCGTCACGTGGCCGGTCGCGTAGGCCGGAATGAACGGCGCATCCGGATGCTCCTCACACCAATGCGCACCGCCAACGCTGACGCGGCTTGTATCGGCCTTGTCGCATGGGAGGTTGGCGCCCACGGTGCATACCAACACCCGACGGTCCGCACAGCGGAACACCGTCATACGCGTTGCCACATCGGCGGGCATTGCGCTGTGGAACGCCGCGTTGACCGCGGGCACGAGCGCCGCGGGGATTGGCCGCAGCGTGTCATCCGTGTCGACCCGGGCGCAGAATGCAGCCGGTGTTTCCGCATGAGGCTCTCCAGGCCATAAGGTCAATACGGCCAAGATCAGGACGTAGGCTCTCACCACGCTCGCACCATCGGCAGGGCAAAGCTGAACAACCGCTCTCTTCCCAGCAGGAAGGTGCGTCCCCCACGCGGGAACAAGCGCGTGATCGCTGGATCGCGCACGTCCAGGCCGCCGGTGTACGAACCGAACGCCGGCAGGATGATGCGCCGCGCATCGGCAATGAAACACGCTCGGGTGATCGAACCACCGCGCGCCGGCGCCGTCGCCTTTGGATGGTAGTGCCCGCTGATCTCACCAGGTGCCGCGTCTTCGCTCGCCACGTGGCGAAACAGCAAAGAATTTGTCTCGAAGATTTCCACCCACTCGCCGCCAATGCCCTCCGGTGGCGCGGGATCGTGATTGCCCCGCACCCAGATGAAGCGGTGCGCCTCGGTCATCGCATGCAGCCGCGTTTGCTGGGCCGATGGCAGGCGCTGCGCGCTGTGCCGGTCATGGAACGAGTCGCCCAGCGCCACGACGATTCGCGGCCGGTAGCGGCGCAGTAGCAGCGTCAGTCGCTCCAGCGTCGCGTGCGTATCCCAGGGCGGCAGCAACATGCCTTTGCGCGCGAAGGATGATCCCTTCTCCAGGTGCAGATCCGACACGACGAGCATCGCCGTGGCCGGCCAGATCAGAGCGCCGGCCGGATCCAGCATCAGGCGCTCGCCGGCAAGATGGATTGGGGCCGAGGTCATGCGCGCGATCTATACGGCTACCTCTCTCGCGCGGCGAGGGTGGCCGTATGGTTGCCGCTAACCTGACCCCCCTGGCCTGCCAACCGTCCCGCATGTCGCCTGGCGCTGGATTACCTGCAGTGCAGCCAGCTGCGCGTCGTCATCGATCAGCAGACGAACCAGGAAAAGCCCACGTTCGGTTGGCGAGATCAGGATGGCTTGCTCCGGCGCTCCTCCAAGCGGCGGCAGCTTCATGCCTCGCCGCAGCGCAACAACCTCGATCGAGTCGCCGGCGATCTGCCGGTCATCGCGAGCGAAGAAGTTGTTGGTCGCAGCGTCGTAGGCGGAGACCGACCAGTAGGTCGTATGCGGCACATGCGCGGTCAGCTTCACCGGTCCCTTGGACAGATCGAAGGGGCAAAACGCAGACAACATATCGGGGTTGGGCCGGACCACGAGGCGTGACGACGCGTTCGGCCGCTCGCTGTAATGCATGACATTGCTCGGGCCGATGCGCGCCAGCGCGCGTGCCATGACCACGCGCGGCAGCGCCCGCACTGTTCCCATGTGTACCAGAGCGGCGACCATCAGCGTGGCAGCAAGCCAAAGAAACCATCGGTTCCGCGTCATGGACACCCCACTCGCAGCAACGCCGGCAGCGCAGCATCCGCCAGGTCCGCAATGAACTCAGGCCCCGGATTGTAAAGCCGCAGCGACAGCGAGAACCGTCCCGTACCGACCGCAATCCAGTTGTTGCCGCCCGAGTTCCCGCCGACCGGCACAACGATGCTGCCGTGTGTGTCGGGCGCAAGCTGCTGCTTCGTCACCGAATAGCGCCCGGTGGAATTGGTGATCAAATAGCCATCGGGACCATACGCTGTGATGCTCCACCAACGCGCGTCGGGCGCGGGGCCTTCAACTTTGTAGCGGCATCGGCCAGTCAGCGCGCGCCCGTCGCTGTCAGTGTTTGCGGTGTAATAAATCGCCTCGCTGCGGTTCAGCGCGAACAGTCCATTAACGGCGAGGAAGGCGCGGCGATAGGCGTCAGTTTGAGGAGTGACAACAGCGGGATCGGTCTTCCACGGCCCGTTGCCGATCCGGCCCGGCGGGAAACGGAACACCGTCAGCCAGGTGGCCAGCAGGCCAAGCATCGTACCGGCAACCAGCACCGCCAGGAGTTTCAGAAGCAGCCGCATGGCCTCCGTCCTTAACCGATTGTACGCCTTCCGCCGATGACAATGCCGCGTGCTGGACAAAGCTCCCCGTTATGGATGGTCCGGCGGCTGCGCAAAACCCGTCGCGCACAGATCCAGATTCCTGAGAAGGGTGCGGCCAGAGCGAACCTGTACGGTTCCACCCGCGATGGGTCGCGCCGAACACGACTGCCCCGAGCGCGCTCGGTATCGAACTTGATATTGAATCCTGTGGAGCAAACAAGCAGGCTATGACACCATCACGAGCGCGATCAACGTCACGCTGGCCCCCGAAGCGTTGGTATCCAACAGCCTGCCGACCAGCTGGCAGTTATCTCTGAACCAGCAGCCGTCGCAGGGCTCGCTGTCGCTTTGCTCGGCTTGGCCGGTCTGCGCAACATCACGCGGGCAAAGGGGCATCGTCGACCGACGGCAGACTGACGCGAAATACGCTGCCGCCGCCGTCGTTCGGTTCGACCGAAAGCCGACCCCCATGCGCTTCCACGATGGCCCGGCTAACCGACAGCCCGATGCCCATCCCGTCGCGCTTAGTCGTCACGAACGGTTGGAATAACTGCGCCTCCATCGCCGGAGGAATGCCGATGCCGGTGTCGGCGACGCTGATCGCCACCATGCGGTCCCACCGTTCGGTGCGCACAGTTAGCTCGCGCCGCGTGCTGGTCTCCATGGACTCGACCGCGTTCCGCAGCAGGTTAAGCAAGACCTGCTGCATCTGGACCCGGTCCGCCAGCACCTGTGGCAGCATCGGGTCCAGCAAGAGCCGCACCGTGACGCCTCGTTCCTTCATCCCCACCAATGCCAGTGCGCTGGCCTCTTCGACCAGCTTGGCAACCGTCTCTGGCTGCCTCGTCGTCTCGCCCCGTCCGACGAAGGAACGCAGCCGGCGGATGATCTCGCCGCTGCGCTGCGTTTGCTTCACCGCGTATTCCATCGCCCGGCGGATTCTCGCCACGTCTGGCTGTTGTGCGTCGAGCAATCGCATCGCGGCGGCGATGTAGTTGGCGGTCGCGGTGAGTGGCTGGTTCAGTTCGTGCGCCATCGCCGCTGCCATCTCCCCCATCGAACGCAGTCGTGATACATGGAGTAAGTCATCCTGCAGTTCTTGCAGTCGTGCCTGGGTCTGCTGGCGTTCGGTCAGGTCGCGGACGAAGCCGGTAAACAGGCGCATTCCGTCCTGGTTCACTTCGCCGACCGACAACTCCATCGGGAAGGTGCTGCCGTCTTTGCGCTGGCCGACGACGACCCGGCCGATGCCGATGATGCGCCGCTCGCCGGTCGTCAGGTAACGTTCCAGGTAGGAGTCGTGTTGGTCGCGGTACGGCGCTGGCATCAGCACGTTGACGTTGCGCCCGTGCACTTCGTCAGCGGTCCAGCCGAACAATCGTTCCGCGGTTTTGCTGAATTCCTTGATGGTGCCATGGTGGTCGATCACCACCATGGCGTCGGGCACGGTTTCCAGGATGGAGCGCAGCACGGCGGATTCGGCCGCAGCCAGCCTCTCAACTGCGTCGTCGTTCTGCCGGTCCATGCGACAAATGCATACGCGAGGCGGGTCCTTTGGAAAAGTCCCCACCATGCGACGTCATCCGCCACAGCCCACGCTGCACCTTGTGGTCTGCCGGCCCCGCCCTCCTGGCGCCCGGAGCCGTGCTGGCTGGCCTCTGACAGCCGCGCCTCGGCGAATTCGATCAGGCGGCGCACTATCTCGATATCAATTTCAGTCGGCGGCCTGCACGAGTACACGCGACAGCCTGGCGGAATCGGCAGCACTTGGCACGACATCACATCAATACTTATCAATACGTAAGTATAGAGACCGTTGCATGATCGATATCAAATCCCGCGAGAGCCAGCACAGGCACGACCATCGCTGAAGCTGTTGGGTTTCGGTACAATCCGCGGGTGAAACGTCATCGCTGAGGGGCGGCAGGATCCTCCTCTGCGCTTCAAGTACCGCCAGACGTCTATCGGCGGGTAGCACAGGGCGTGCGCACAGTGCGGGCGGGGTCAGCCTGGAAGTTCTTGCCCGGCAGTTCGCCGCGCTGGCGGGTCAAGCCGAGCGCCGGTCGATGCAAGCGCGCGACGCCGGCCGATGAGCCGTCGAAGGCGGATGCAAGATAATTCGCGCCAAACAGCAAGCCCGCGGCGTTACCCTGCTGCCCGGTCCACGAATAGCAGCAACCCTGGTTCCTGCAACGGCTTCTCCAGCATCTGCTGCACGCCCACCTCGAACGCCCGCCGGGTGAGCCCGGCCGACGGCGAGCCGGTCATCAGCGCGACGGGCAGGTCCGGCCAGGTGACACGTACGCGCGCCACCAGTTCAAGACCGGTGATCTGCGGCATGTGCTGATCGACCAGCAGGCAGGCCACCTTGCCGAGATCAGGCCATGACAGGAACGCGCCTGCCGAGTCGAAGGTGAGGACGTCATAGCCGGCTGTCTCGAGCAGAAAGCGCAGCGAGTCCCGCACGGCGTCATCGTCGTCCACCACCGCCACTTGCTGGCGGTGTCTGTCCTGCATCAGGCTGCCCTCTGCGGCCGCGCCGGCCAATCCCGACGGCGGCCTCTAGCAATTCTCCCGCGCCTCCGGCACACGCGCTTTGACTTAGGTCAACCGTAGGGGCTGATTCGCTGCCGGCCGTTCCACGGCCACCACCATCCGCACCAGTTCGGCCAGGCTACGCGCGCCCATCTTTTCCATCACCCGCGCCCGCTGAACTTCGACGGTGCGGGGGCTAGTTCCGAGGTCGTAGGCGATCGTTTTGTTCGGCTGGCCCTCCACCAACCGGTCCAGCACCTCCCGTTCGCGGGGCGTCAGTGTGGCGAGGCGTGCGACGACCCATTCTGCGGCCTCGCTGACCTGACGGGCCTGCTGGCTCGCACCCAGCGCTTCCTTCACCACGCCGACCAGGCGTTCGTCGTCGAACGGCTTCTCCAGAAAGTCGCGTGCGCCGGCCTTCAGCGCCTGCACCGCAATCGGGACGTCGGCGTGGCCGGTCATCACCACCACGGCCAACCGCGGATTCAATGCGACGAGCTGGCGCTGGAGTGTCAGCCCGTCGATTTCAGGCATCCGCACGTCGGTCAGCACGCACCCGGCATCCAGCTTCGACGCCACACTCAGGAGCGCCGCGGCCGAATCATAAACGCGCACGCTGATCCCGGCGGATTGCAGCAGCAGCGCCAGCGAGTCGCGCACCGCCGGGTCATCATCGACAACGTGAACCAAGAGCGCGTCGGCCATGCGGTCTCCTTCCGGGCGCCGCCAGCCGGCCAAGCCGAGACGCTCCAAATCGACATTCCCTCTGTAATCGGTGCCATCTCACGTGAGAAGCCAAGCATGACGATCTGCCGAGCGGGACATTGTGCGCGGGGCTCGGGGCTGGGTTTGGCGAAGTGGTCGGCGCTGAGGTGCTGATGGAGCGTGCCGTCCTTTAGCATGTCATGAACGTCCACCTGAAGGCGGAGGCTTGCAGGTACCTGGCCAGGCGACCCGGCCCTGCGTTCGGCAGCATGACGTTCGGCCCGGCTCCGAATGTTCAGAGCCGCTGTGGTATCGGTGGGGCCAGCGTGCCCGCAACGGATGCATTGGAATTGGTCCCGGTTGGGACGGTTCCGCCGATCGATACCGCCGCAAGCCGGACAGCTCTGGTGCGCGCGTCGCTGCGACCGTCGAACCGTTGTCCGTTCACGGATGCGCGTGAGGTCTTCAAAGGCAATCCCGCTCCCGGTGTCGTTGGCCTTCCGCACGATGTCCTTCCGGCGTTCAACGCGCCGCAGAAGCTGTCACCGTCGCTATCGGCAGCAATGTTGCGATGCCCGAGGTCAACGCCGAGATACTCGGCCGGATCGCCCGCCGGCACGTCACCCACGTCGATCGTCACGGAGAGGAAGAACATCCCGTTGCGGTGTATCAGGTCGGCTTGTCGACGCGCC
>JASHVB010000901.1 GCA_030039695.1 Acetobacteraceae bacterium | reverse complement strand
GCCCCATCCGGGCAACCTCACAGACTACGAACCCGAGGAGATGTCGAGATGACTTACTATCTTCAGGTAAAAAGCAGTGGACAATGGCTGAATATAGAGGGCGCAAGCAACCAAAATGGTGCGTTTGCGTGTCAGGGAAACGATCCCACCACCGATGATTATTTGTGGACAATTAACCTGGCGGTGCCGGAATAAGGACCTACGCGGCAAATCATATGCCCGCGAGCTACTCATCGGCGCTTGGGCTCAACGATGGCGGTCGGGTCATTTTGCCGCTGACGGTCGAAGCAGGGGTTTACCCGATCTGCGTCGAGAGCGACCCGCTTGAGACGATCGCCAACGCCGTCCGTTATGGCCATCGTTGGAGCCAGCATCCGGTAGATGTCGGGTTACATGATGCAGTCGGGAGCGAAAGAACGGAGGGAAATTATGAGAGGTTTCATTTCCGACAAAGCCTGGCTGACTAGAGCCGCAGTCGCAACAGTTTTTGGCTGCATGGCGACCGCTGTGGCGCCGGCGCCAACGGCGGCGCAACTCCTCGCAAATGTCGGCCACGCCTCAGTCGGGTGCGCTGCACAGACTGGTGTAAATTGTGCTTCACAGATTTCTATGGTCCAACTGCAACCCGGCTGGGTCGTGACAGCGTTTCAGAATTCGTCGAATAACCTCGAATTGATCGCATGGCAGTGGACCACCGAGTCCTGCGGCCAGGGACTCTTAAAGTCGACGTGCAACGTTCTTAAACGCAGAGGCTCGCAAACCGGGAGCCCAGTAATCTGCTGCTTCGGCAACGTGGCCATCGCGGGGGTGAACGCGAACCGCGTGGTTACGGCAACCGTCAGTCAACAGACGACGCCTCCTTTTGGCGCCGAACTGGTGCTCACAACGTGGTCGGTGAACACCAGCGTCGGACCGGATATCGGAACGATTGCTAAAGAGGATCAAATTGTCAGCACGACTCTGCCGCCTAACAGCATAAGCATGACTGGGCTCAATGGGTCGCAGGTCGTCACAGCACTTCTCACTGGCTGTCCTCCTGACATGAACCCATGCCTAACCTCCTCCTTCTTGAGCCTCGCTGCCTGGGGGGTGAGTTCCACTGGGATTATTACAGCGCAGGGCACGGCGCAGAGCACGACGCGTCAAACTGCCAACAACAACTCCCCCCCGGCGATAACCAATACGAACTCACCCGAACGCGATCAGGTGGTGACAGCCTATTACACGGGCAGCGACGACGACCTCACGCTCTACTCATGGAGCGTAAGCGCTGCCGGAACGATTACCCTTCAGCAGAATGCATCGGCGGGTTCCGCCTACAGCGTGTCGCTGACGCCATGGGGCGGCAACTCATCCAAAAACCTGGCAGCGGCGTTTGTGAACCTTTCGAATGACATCGCGGTCATCAATTGGACAGTTGATCCCGCCACCGGCGGGTTCACGCCGCAAGCGTCTGGGACCCTGAGTGAAGGGAAGACCCCGATTTGCACGCTGCGGACCTGCTACGTGGCGGCGTCCACTTTTGCAAAGCAAATCTTCACCGCCGTAGACGGCTCTGTGGGCGGGCCGGAGAAGTTGGACGTGAGCGTCATGGAGTGGGACGATAGCGCACCGAAGCTTTATGTGGTCGCCGAGGGCGGTTCGGGTGCCGCCAACCGGTTTATGGCGGCAGCGCCCCTTGACGACAGCCATACCGTTACCGCCAGCGCCAATCCCAAGAATTCGAATCTCGAACTGAACGTCTGGTCGTTCGGAGTCAAGTAGAACGGAGCGCAGCTGCACCGCCGCCCTATCGCGTGGTTCTCCGACAATTCCTTGATACGGACACGATCAGACATTCCACACGAACGAGCACCCATTTGAGGCGGACGTTGACAGGCGCTCGAGTGCGAGCTGTTGGTCATTGTGGTCAGCGGCTCTCTGTGCCGCAGAAACAGGTGAGGCACATGGCCGCACCAATATCGTTGCAGAGCACTCACGTTGCCGGGCCCCAAAAACGCCTTGCCAATGGTGGCCGTCCGCCGCTTTCCGTTCAAGGCGGCGATAGGGGGCAAACAATTCCTCCCCAACGGGCGTGAGGGTCGCGCCGCCCCACCGTGACCAAGAGACCGCTCGACAGCCGGGGTTTGAAAGCCTGATTTATGCTGTCCAGCTGCAGCCATGCGCGCTTGTGGCCATTCCCATTGCGCGCGCGGTAGCCGAGATCGAGCCTTGCGAATGGATGCTTTCGAGCAGCGCTGCTTTGCCGGGGCCGATACCCCCCGGAATTCAAGACAAGGGTTAACCTGAAACGTGCCATAATGGAGAGGCTCGCACCTTAGCGAGCTTCCGCCGCGTCCTGGTGCGAATGACGGCTCGGGTGAAGAGCGGTCGTTCGGCCGGTTTCAACTGCCTAACTCCGGTGCGGACGTCTCGCTGTCGGTACAGCAAACTGCACATTCGGCGGCGTCCGCTTTGGGTCGACAGCGGCTGATTAAGACCGCTCTCCCCGCATTATCCGGCTCCAGTTGGCAGCGATGTCCTCGGGAGTTGCCAAAGCAGGCCCAAGATCGATCGTGGGGCCCCGGTCCCACCACGCACCCGAGAAGCGGCCTCCGGCCGCGCTCAAGACGTTGCCGCTCGTCGTACAGGCAAATGAGGCGAGGAATGCCACACCGGGCGCGACCAGTTCTGGAGACAACTCGGGCGCACTCCGGCGCAATACACGGGTCGCGGCAACCGGGGATATCGCGTTTACATGAATGTTCGTATCATGGAGCTCGGCTGCCAGACCAACCATCAATCCGATTTGCGCCAGCTTGGTGGCTGAGTAGGCCGTCAACCCAGGCACACAGTCCTCGACTCTCATGGCTCGACCGGAGGTCGTGACGACGACGCGTCCGTAACCTTGATTGCGCATATGTGGGATTGCGGCACGGGCAAGGTGGAACGGTGCACTGACTCCGATCGCAACCATGCGGTCCCACGTGGTCAGGTCCGTCTCTTCGAGGTTAGCGAATACCACCAGACCCGCGTTGTTGACGAGAGCATCGACGCGACCATATCTGGAAATGGCGAACTCAATCACGCGCTCGCCCGCGCCAGAGACTTCGAGGTTCTCGTAACAAGCAGCAGCAGTCCCTCCGGCGGCGTTAATCTCCGCGACGACGTTGTCTGCGACGGACGGGTCGAACCCGCCACCGTCTCGTGCAACACCTGCGTCGTGGATGACGATGGTGCCGCCGCGTGCGGCAATCAGGCGCGCATACGCCGCGCCCAGACCTCGGCCGGCTCCAGTTATCACGACGACTTGGTTGTCGAACCGAATTGCATGCGGCTCCGGCATGGCTACCCCCTATCCAGAGACCGCGTGCAACGCCACAGCTACTGACTTCGGTTCGGTGATCATCGCGTAGTGGCCTCCGCCGATCTCCTGGCAGTGCCAACCTTCCCGCCGGGCTCGTGCGATGAGACCCCGATACAAGTCAGATTGGGTCGTCTGAATGAACGCTCGCGGAAGCGCCGCAGCTTCCGCAAAACTCAGGCGTACAGGATCGGCAAAGGGTCGCAACGGGTGTGGGGTCAGCCGCGCTGCTACCCAATCCCGCAACGGATGGCTGGATAGCCGATCGACAACATAGCGCGCCGGGGGCACCTTCCAGCCTTCACCCTCCGACAGGGCGGACGCTCGGAGCTGCGCCGCCATGACGGGGCCAATCACGGTGTTATTTGACTCCCCGTCGCGGGGCACCGATGCATCCAGGTAGACGAGCCGCTGAATGCGATCATGCGCCCGCTCAGCGACCCCTGTGATGACGGTGCCGCCGTAGCTATGGCCGACCAAGATCACATTGTGCAGGTCCTCGTACTCGAACAGACCGACGATATCAGAAATGTGCGTGTCGAGGTCGATCCCGCGGCTCAGCAGATGAGCACGCTCACCCAGCCCGGTCAGCGTCGCCGGGATTACCTTGTGACCGGCGGCGCGAAGCTCGGGTCCGACATACCGCCAGCACCATCCGCCGAGCCAAGCACCCGGAACGAGTAAGAACGTCGACATGGCCGCACCCAGCTGGCAAGACGTTCCATAATACTTCACACGGAGGATGGTAAAGTACACATCTCTATGACGCATCGGCTTGGGTTGGTTTCATGACGGGGGTCAGTCGACGACAAGCATATCTGGACGTCCGCTATCTGGAATGGCCGTCCAGCCCTCAAATGCCAGGCATGGGTCCAGACCGGCCCGTTGGCGTGTATGGAGGAGATGGCTAGAAAGCGGACTTAGGCATTACTCACCCGTCGGTAATATAGGCGACACTCGGAGCACGAAAGAATGAGCGGACCAGCCGTGGAGCGTTCTTGATGGCAAGTAGTTGCGCTTCGATCTTGTCCCGCAACCGCCCCCCTGCTCGCAGCGGTGCTCGCGCCACCCCCGCACGCTTCACGTGGCTCCATACGTGCTCGTCGGGATTTAGCTCCGGCGCATCACCCGGTAGGAAGTGCAGCGTCAGGCGCCCGTGGGTCGATTGGATGTAGTCCTTGACTGCCTTTGTCTTGTGCGCAGGAAGTCCGGCGACCACCAAATGTAGCGGCTTCGCGCGGTGTCGCATCATCTTACGCAGCAAGGTGACAAACAGCTCGGCGGTCAACCCACCCTCATATGTGCTGAACCAAAACCCGCCTTTGACGTTGACTGCCGATGCCGCGCTGATGGACTGGCGTTGCCCGGGACGCTCGACAACAGGTGTTTGGCCTTTGACACCCCAGGTTCGTCCATGAACTGCATCAGCGCGGAAACCCGACTCATCCCAGAAGAACACTTCGCCACCTTCTGCCTTCGCTTGCCGGGCAATTGCCGGATATCTCTCCCGCTGCCATTGTTCAATCGCCGCGGGATCGCGCTGATAGGCGCG
>JASHVB010000900.1 GCA_030039695.1 Acetobacteraceae bacterium | reverse complement strand
TCCCGGGCATGCCGGGTCTGGACATCGACGCCCAGCATTTCTGCCGCCTTTCCTATCTTCACAAGGGCCATACCATGGGGTATTACCCGATTTCATCATATCTTGGCAAGCAGAACTTACCCCCAGCGCCGATCGCTGCCTGCGGCTGCAGAGCATTCGACGCCCTTGCCGCGCGGGCCAGCCCGCCAATGGGGAGGGCCCGGTCGAACCAGATCGATGCGAGTGGCGAGGCCCGCATGCTGTCAGTGCGGATCCTCTCCCACCCGCACCAGCAGCTTGCCGAAGTTCTGCCCGCCGAGAATGCCGGCCAGAGCTTCCGGCGCTTTCGCCAAGCCTTGGTGTACGTCCTCGCGATAAACCAGGCTGCCGTCGGCCACCCATGGCGTCGCGAGTGCCCGCCACTTGGCCAGCTTCTCGGGCTTGTCCGAGACAATGAAGCCTTGGATCAGCACGCGCTTGCCAACGACGAAGCCCAGGTTCGGTCCCGATGGAAACACCGCCTTGTTGTACTGCGACACCATGCCGCACATCGCCACGCGCGAGAACGGATTCAGCAGATCGAACACGGCCGCTTGCACTCCGCCGCCGACGTTCTCGAAATACGCATCGATCCCGTTCGGGCAAGCCGCCGCCAGCTCCGCTCGCAGGTCGATCGCGCGATGGTCGACACAGTCGTCAAACCCCAGCGCATCCTGCACGTACAAGCATTTCTCCGCCCCGCCCGCAATGCCAATCACACGCGCGCCGGCGCGTTTGGCCAACTGCCCAGCCACGCAACCAACCGCACCGGATGCAGCGGACACCACCACAGTCTCCCCTGGCTTCGGCCGGCAGATCTCCATGATGCCACGATAAGCGGTCGCGCCCGGCATTCCCAGCACGCCGAGATACGCTGACAGCGGCGCTGCATACCGCGGCAGCTTCACCAGCCGGTCAGCCGGCGTGACGCAATGCGACTGCCAGCCGCGGGCTCCCACCACGAGGTCGCCCGGCGCAAACGAAGGATCGGCCGAAGCGATCACTTCACCCACGGTCTCCCCAGTCATCACCTCGCCAATCTGTACCGCGGTCGCATAAGTCTGTTCCTCGCGCAGCCGGCCGCGCATGTAAGGGTCGATTGACAGCCAGATCGTGCGGGTCACCACCTCGCCTGCCGCAGGTTCCGGCACGGCGTCCTCGCGTAGCTCGAAGTGCTCTGGCCCCGGCTCGCTGCTCGGCCGGCGCTTCAGCACGATCGAGCGGCGGATCATCGCATTCTGGCCCATGTCATGCTCCACCGTGATGGGGATCGATGGCGATACTGCGCCAGTCTGGCGATTGCGTCGATTTCCGTGCGGGGATTTCCCAATTTCGCCGTAGTTCTGCGGTGTGCTGCTTTGGCGCCGGGCTTCGGACGGATTGCCCTGCCGGCTGCCAGACAGGAGTTCGCGAGATGCTCCCCCCGAGAGACCCGCGCCGCCGCGCTGGCCACGCCATTGCTCGTCGCGGTAACGTATCGGCATCGGCCTCGATCCTCGGCGCCGTCATCATCATCGTGATGCTGATGCTGGCTTGGGGCGCGATCGTCGCCTCCGGCCTGCACTAACGGCTACTGTGCGATGATGCCGCGCGTGATCAGCAACCCAGGCGGTTCGCAATCGAGCCTGTCGCCGACCGCGACACGGATCCTGCTGCCGGCACAGTGAGGGATACCGCCATGGTTATCGATATTCAGATCCAGCCCGATGGCGGCACGCGCATCATGTTCGATTGGCGCAAAACGAAGCCGTCGCCGCAGGAGGAGCAGCGGATCGAACAAGCGATCGCAGGTTCCCTGGCTGCGGCCAGTTTGGATGCACCGCAGCTGATCAACTGACGCAGTGTCTATTCGCCGGCCGCATCGAAATAAGTCAGCACATGACCGAAGCGTTCCACCACGTCGTGCGCCGATCGGCATGGATCATCGTGCAGCGCCAGGCGGTGCGGACTGCTCCGGCACCAGTGCGACGATTGCGGGCGTTTCCGTGCCAGTCCCCGGTGCTACGACACAGCCTGCAATGCGTGCCCCGTTGGCGGTATCCGCCGCCAGATCGATCGGTCCGCCATGGCGCGCCGGCCGGTTGGCGCCATGGTGCAACATCTGCGCCTTCACCCAGGCGGGGCACAGCATCGACATACCGATCGATGTGCCGTGCAGTTCCGCCGCCAGTGACGCAGGCTGTGCGTCGGCTGAACTCACGCATCACGCAGCAATTCGGATTCGATCGGCGCCGCGAGAAGCTGCAACGGCACGACGCGGAGCGCGGCGATCCCGGCGGTGATGCAACTGCACAGCAGGATGTGCGGTGGGGGCCAGCAGCTGCTGAGCCGCAAACCGCCGAGTGCCGGCCCAAAGATGCCGCCAAGACGGCCGATGCCAAGCGCCCAGCCGACTCCGGTGTTGCGCATACGCGCCGGGTAGCGCGCCAAAACGCTGGTGTTCCAGTCGCGATTCAGCGCTGGAGGCGAGCCTGCCCGACATTGGTTGTTTCCTCCCGGCTCTCTTTCGTATCATCGTGAGGAGGGAGTTGGCGAAGCGATCCCATCCGGGTGATTGTTATGTCGCTTCGCTCCTCACAATGACAGCGCGGCCCTACGACGTTACTTCTTCCGCCGTCGGCACGTGCCTCACTTGATGAGCCTGCACCCTCGGCAAGACATCTCTCGCAAACCGTCGGACCTGTTCCAAGAACATCTCCTGCGGCATGGCGCCACGGTTGAAGCCGATTT
>JASHVB010000899.1 GCA_030039695.1 Acetobacteraceae bacterium | reverse complement strand
CTCGCGGTTGCGTCACTGGCAGGATAGCCGCAACGTCTGCCTGCAGAAAATCTGCGCCCTTGAACCGCAGCGCAGATAGCGGGGCTGTGCGAGGGCGTTGATCGCGCAGCCACCGAAGTTCGGTCGCTCCGCGTGGCGCCCTTTGCCGAAGCGGGGAAACGCATCGGTCGCGCGGCACGCGAGCGCCGCGCTCGGTGAACGCCGCGTCCGCCGTCTCCAGAACCGTGGAGCCGACGTCTACCGTACGGGCGCCACGTCCGACAGTCCGACCGCTGCTTCAAGCTGCCATAGGGCAACGGCGGAAACGCCGGCATCATGTGCCTGCGTCGTCCGGTCAAGCCGCGGGACCGCCCGTGCGGCACAGGTCAGCGTCGGGGGGCATCGGCATAATCGATATATCTTGTGCGAGATGCGCGGCAGCAAGGCTGCGTGGCTTCCGCTACTGCATCGCCGTATGCACCGGCCTACCGGCGGTGACGCCGCCCTCGCCGATCAGCGCGAACGGCGCCCAGAAGAACGGATGCGCGAGCTCGCCTGGCAGGTCCTTCCCCGCCCGATCGATGAGCGCTAGCTGCGCCGTGCGCAAAGCGCCCGCCAGATCCGTCCCGCCGGATGACAGCCGGCTCAGCGTATCGGCGATCAAAAACGCCGACGTCTGGTCATTGATCGACCAGTGCGTCACCAGCATTGACCGCGCGCCGGCGAAAAAGAACGCGCGAGCCAATCCCGACAGGCTGTCGCCCGACGTCGTGTTGCCCGGTCCACCCGTATTGCACGCCGACAGGATCACCAGGTTCGCATCCAGATCAAGTGCGACAACATCCCCCGCCGTCAGCAGCGCGCCGGTCGCATCGTGCGCACCGGGCGGATCGGACGTAACGATCGCTGGCTGATCCTCGCAGCGGAGTTCCGCCGGCAGCAGCGCATGCGTGGCGAAATGCAGGATGCGATATTGCCGCAAATTCATATGCTGTACCGTCGGCGTGGTGAACGCCGCGCCGAGCAGCTCGTCGGATGGCGATGCAGCGGTCAGCGCGCGCGCCGCGTCGAGCTCGCGCTGGGCAAACGGCAGTGGCGGCAGCGAGGCAAACAACTGCGCGCTGTTACGACATGTCGCGCCGGGGAAGCTGGCCTCGGCCTGCGCGAGGGTCACCGGGTGGAACCCGCCGAAACCGAACCACGCATGCGTCGCGCGCGAGCTGCCAGACTTGCGCAACGCGACGAAATTCGCAGCGGACGGCACGTGCGCGATCGTCATCTCGCGGATCAGCCACGGCGCCTCAGCGAGATTCGCCGGATCCGCCGGCCCGGTCAGCAGCACGCCGAACGGCAGCGAGAGCAGCGCACCTGTCGGCGCAACCACCAGAGACTTCACGCCATTCAGCCTCGTCGCCACGGGCCCGAGCGTCGCATCGTAGATCGCGCGGTCGTCGCGCACCTCGAACGGTACCAGTTTGCCGGTGGGCGTCTCGATACTCGCCCGCACGCGCTGTACCAGCGCCGCGATGCTGCCCGAAGTGCCCTTCACCGGGGCAGCGTCGATGGTGCCGTCGCGCAGCAGAAAGGTCCACCCGGCATTCTTGGTCAGCGTGATCGCGACCAGCGCCTCACCGGGCCGCAGGGCCGCCAGCACGTCGGCCGCCGGTACCACCTGTTGCACGAGCTGCCCGTAATTCGGGGCGGCGGCCTGCAAGGCGGCATCCGCGTCGGCGAGTTCCCCCTGAGCTCCCACGATCGCCTTGTCGATCGCCGCCGGATCGCGCGGCGCATTCGGTGCCAGCGTTGCCCAAGGCGCGCCTGCCGCCACGGCGTCGCGCTGGCGATACAGCAACGCCAGATGATCCGCCGCATCCTGTCGGCGACGGATTGCCTGCGCTACGGTCGGGTCCCGTGCGTTCGCCGCGAGGCGCGTTGCCGCTTCGTTGATCTCGCGGCTGGTCACGCTGTCTTGCGCCAGCTCAGACGTTTCGAACATTTCGCGCAGCAGGGCCTGACGGTCGCCGGGGCGTTGTGCCGCCGCTGCGGCAAACGACGCCAGGCACGGGTCCAGCAAAGTCGGGTCGGTCCCCGAACGCAGCTCACGCAGCAGCGCGGCGCCGGTCCGGCAAAGCGACAACGCACGCGACAGGTCGTGTTGCTTCGCCGCGACGGCAGCCTGCAGCAGTGCGGTTTCCGCCACCGGTCGTGTCTGCGGCACGATCTCGCCAAATTCCGCTCGCGCGGCCGAGAAATCGGATGCCGCGGCATTCGCTCGCCCGAGCATATCGTCGGCGGTCGCTGTCGTGCGTGTCAGCCGCGCCTCGACGAGCGGGACCGTCAGGCGGTTGGCGTTGGCCAGAGATTCTGCCGACGCAATGGCGGCCTGGCTGGCCTGGCCTTTGCCAAGCTGCTTCAGTGCGATCGACTGGTAGCGCTCTACTTCGATCAGGCCGAGCAGCGCCGATTGGGCGGTCGGGTCCACCATCAGCCGCTGGTTTGGCATCATGACAAGCGAACCGCTCGATTGCGTGGTCGTGTCGGGTGCTGCTGCGAGGCTCTCTGGCGGAACCAGCGCAGCGTACTGCGCTGCCGCCGCGTCCAGCAGCCTCAGCGCTTCAGCATTGTGTCCCTGATTCAATGCATTGAGCGCTCGGTAATGCAGCAGCCGCGCCGGCGTTGCTCTGTCACTGGCACGTGGTGCCAGAGTCTCGGCCTGGGCGAACAATGCATCGGCGTCGGCAAAGCGTCCTTGGTTGGAAAGTTGCAGTGCCAAACCCATCAGTGCATTGACGGTATCCGGCGCCTTCGCGCCCAGCACACGCTGTTGCAAGGCGAGAGCGGCGCGATAGGCCGTCTCGGCGGTGGTGAAATTCTCCGCGAGGTTGCTGCGTGCGCCCAGGTCCATCAGCCGCTGGTATTCGCCGACATCGCCCGCGCTGAATGCATGTGTCGCAAGTTGTGACGCCAGCAGCGCATCCGCCGCCGATTGCGGTAGGGCGACATTCGACGCGCTGATCAGGCCGGACTGCACGCCGATCGATCGCTCGATGACGTGCAGCGTCGGCACGATGCCATCGGCTTCGTAGAGGCGACCGTTGATCGCGGTAGCGATGCCGATCTGGGGCCATCCGCCGATGCGCCGCGTGCACTGCAATATTGCCGCCGGATAGCCGCCCAGCATGGTGGTTGCGGTCGGTCTTTGGCACACCAGCCGCAGGTCCAACTGATCGCGCCATGCGCCCGATGCTGCGGCGGCCATTGGTGGCATGCCGGCGGCCTGCTGGACCGCGACGATCCGTGCGGCTGGCTGTTGCCAGGAGCCGCAGAACACGTCCACCGTGTCCGGCACGCCGGATGGCAACTGTACGCATTTCTCGCTGCTTGCATCCGATCCCAGATCGACACCGGCGCTGCCCCGTTCGCTGAACGCCGTCCCGCCGACATAGGCGGATGCCGGAGGTTTGGCGCAGCTGCCAAGCAGACAAACCAACAGAACAACGAACATGGATCGCATGTCAGTGGTCCAGCCATGCAATGTCGGCCGGGACAACACCAGGATCGGTGAGTTCCACCGGCCGAGCCGGTAGCATCGACGCACACCGACGCGCCCCGGCTGATCGCGGCGCGGCGGCCGGCCTGCGAGATCGTGGTGACGGTCGGTCGGTGTCTGGCGGATCGCCGCGGAGCGAGCGACGACGTCGTCGCCGGCCGGCCGCGCGTTCGGCGTCGGATCTGGTTCAGCGGTGCGCGCACGCACAGCGCTCGGCGCGCCCGTTTGCAATGCCGGGGCGAGCAGCAGGACCCGCGCCATGACGCACCCCCTTTCAGAGGCACGCTAGCGCGAAGCACACTCGGCACGTGTGATGGATCACATTAACGCTTGTCACATTATCTCGATTGGATGACGAACTGGCCGTGCCGGCCACGCACTCGAGCGTCAAGCGCCCGCCGTCTGGCGCCGACGAATCGCCTCGGGGTTGGTGGAATCGGCGCCCATATAGATGCCGCGTTCCCATGTCCGGTGCAGCGGGTCGGAGACCGTGAGCGTCATGCCCCCGATTCGTTCGATCTCGAATTCAACCGTTTCGCCATCCTGCAGCGGCCCCAGTCCTTCATGATTCGTGCCACATGCAATCAGGTCGCCGCTGTTCATGGTGATCGCCGCAGTCGCGAATTCGATGAGCTCCGGCACCGGATGTTCCATGTCGTCGGTGCGGTAATCGTGGCGCAACTGGCCGTCGTTCCAGAACCGTACGCCGAGCTTATTGGGATCCTCGATTTCGTCCGCGGTGACGATGCAGGGCCCAAGCGGCGCAAACGTATCGAACGACTTGCCGAGCCAGCTCCCCGCACGCCACGTGCGCCGTCCCTCTGCGCGGGCGGAGACGTCGATCATGCCAGTATAGCCGAATACAGCGGTGCGCCAGTTCGGACGCGACACCCGCTTGGCCGGGCCCTTGATGACGATCGCCAGCTCCGCCTCGTGTTGGAAAACGTAAGGATCGGTGAACTCCGGCAAGGTGATGACGTCGCCAGGACCGATCACTGCGTCGGGGCTCTTCAGGAACATATTGAGCGGCCGCGGTTCGCGCTCGGCATGCTCCCAGTAGTTGCCGATGCAGCAGAGGATCTTGCCGGGGCGCGGTAACGGCGCGCGCAGCCGCACGTCCTGGAGCGGCAGCGCGGTGCCACCAGCAGCGAGCTGCGTCAGCGCGGGGCGCAGCGAATCGAACGCATCGATGATGCCGACCATCGTGTCCTGTAGCGTGTGGCCGCGGGTGACCGCGCCACTGATCGGCACGACGCCGCGTTCGGTCAGCAGGCCGGGTTCGGCGGGCAGGTCCTGGGCCTGGAATACGACGAGCTTCATGCGATCCCTCCCTAAGCTGGAGCGATGGTGCGCGCGGGTGGCAGAGCCCTCAAGGGTGCGACAGCGTGGTCTGCCGCACCGATCGGCGCCTGGCGTCGTGTCGCCATAGGCCGTCCCTTTCGGTATCAACCGCACCAGCGCACGGCTGACGACCGGGCGGGTTGTTCTGGCACACAGCGTCGCACGGCCAGCGCTGCGGCTTCGATCAGCACGGCAGCGAGTCGAATGGAGGTCAGTCTCGCTTGCCAGCCCGAGCGGGATCGCGTGCACGAGATAGTCCAACGGGTCGCCGATCGCCGCGGTCGCTTGGTTGATCCATGCTACAAGCTGATCAGGAACTGCGTACAGAAATTCGCGTCGTTCCGCGTCGGATCCTCCAATCCACCGCAGCTGGTTGGCCCTGGCGCCGGGCGCTCATCGCAACGTTTGCCACCAGTTGGTACGATCTGCAGTGTTCAGCGTCGCGCAACCAATCCTCTGATGGCGTCGGTCACACTGATCCATCGAGGCAATGGTCTCGATTTCTTCGAGCTGCAGCACCCGACCGGCGTCCGCCTCGCGTCAGACTCTTTGCGGCGGGCTTCCGAAAACTGACCGGTGCGACCGCGGCCGTGCGGAGACAGCGCGCCGGCCCGGCGTGCCCGCGGCTGGGTGCTGCGACCAGTGCCGGACCATCGGAGGCCGGCGAACGTCAGCGGGGCAGGGCGGGCTGCGCCCGCCGCGGGCAGGACAACGCGGGTTATGGTGAGCTGTTCACGCACGAAGCGGCTCACGTCGTGATGGGACGCGACCTGGGATTCACAACTCGACGCCGTTTGCGTTGACGTTGAGTGCGTAGACCGACTTACTTGCGCAAATGTAAAGCGTGTCGTGATAGCGGCCGCCGAAGCACAGATTGGCGGCGATTTCCGGCAATACGATCCGGGCGATCGGGGTCCCGTCCGGCGCATAGATGCTGACGCCATTATAATTCTTGTCGGTTCCCCAGCCGCCGGCGGACCAGATATTGCCCTGGGTGTCCGCCCGAATGTCGTCCGAGATCGCGCCGGGCTGGGATTGCTTCAGATCGTGGAATACTCTGCCGTTGGTCAACTTGTTGTCCTCGCCGACATCAAAGACGCGGATCCAGCTGGGTGCGCCCGATGGACCCCCGACCGCACCCGTGTCAGTGATGTAAAGTTTCTTCTCGTCAGGCGAGAAGCAGAGGCCGTTCGGCTCGCTGAAGTCATCGGCGATGATCGTCATGTTGCCGGTCTTTGGATCGATCATATACACGTTGGGATGAATCTCCGGTTCCCCTCTGTGGTAGCCCTGGTGCTCCAGGATAAGTCCGTAACTCGCGTCGGTGAACCAGATCGTGTTGTCTGATTTGACGATGACGCCATTGGGCGAGTTCAACTTCTTACCCTGATAATTGTCCGCCAGGGTGGTGATCTCGCCGGTATACTCCGTGCGGGTCAGCCGCCGGTTTCCATGTTCGCAAGTCAACAGCCGGCCCTGCCGGTCGCGCGTATTGCCGTTCGCATGACCCGACGGGTGGCGGAGCACCCGGGTTTCGCCTGTCGAGGCGTTGTATTCGTAGAGTGTGTCTCTCGGGATGTCGCTCCACACCACCCGGTGGAAGTCGCCGAACCACACGGGGCCCTCAGTGAACATGCCGCCGGTCCAGATGCGCAGCAGCCCGGCGGTCCCGCCGTTCAACGCGGCACCGCGCGGGTCGAACGCCTCGAAGGCCGGGTCGGGTTCGATCGCCGAAGCGGGATCATTCCAGTTGCGCGGCGGTGGAGTCGTGCCCGCGGGATCGGCTATTTGATTCGCCAGCGCCGGCGCGGCGATTGCTGAGCCGACTGTGGTTGCCGCGGCGACATGCAAAAAATCGCGTCTATTCATTGATTGGTCCTCCCCATTGAACGCACAGTTTCCAGGCGACGGGACTCACGCGACCGAGGGCAGGTTAGTGCCCTGGAGGCACGGTTTTCAACGGCATTCTGACCGCTGATCTCGTTTGATCTCTATCATCTTTGCTTCGTGTGGGAGTCTTTACGGTGTCGCGTTGCCGAAAATAATGAAACCGGCCAATCGCGGCACATGAGAATGCTCTGATCGCGGTAAAACCTGAGACACGACCGTTTATTCGAAAATCTGGCTGGGCTTGACGCCATAAATGATAAGGATATCGGCTGCAATGTTGCTGAGAGGTCAGTCGATGCTAGTCGACTGCACCGAAGACAGCGGTGTCCGGATGAGGGCTTGTCGTCGCGAGGCCCTCTGACGGCCACGGAGAGTCTCACGTTGTGCGCCAATATGGAGACTCCCACGCGCAAAACTGTCTCACCTTAAACAGCAGCAAAGCGTCGAATGGAGACTTTTCTCCAGATTTTCGGCAATGCGACAGCGGTCCTGGGCCGTTGGGGTCGCGGGCAAGGCCGCCACGTCCGGGGCCGGCGGCCACTCAAAAGAGCGAGGAAATCTCGTGCCTAGCAAATCCATGCAAAAACGATCATTGGTGAAAAGTTTTAACGATCGACGAGTTACGGCGTGGCGTGCGATTTTGGACACATCGTGCGCTGACCTTTGCGCGCGGGGGAACTGGCAGGATCGCTCGACCCGCGCATGGTGGGTTTCCACGATATCGTTGACTCCGTTTGGCGTGCGTCGGAGCGATGCCGCGTCTTCCGCCCGCGGTCGCGCTACGTGAAATGATGAGGCTTCCCTCGTAGGCGTTCACGGCTACATTTAAAGCAGTTTCCGTCCGTCTTGAATCGGCGAAGATTCCCACGGAGTTGCGAATGCGCGAGTCTGGCGGCATCGATTGGCTTTGGGGGAACCATGCCGAAGCCGTAGTCGCCGGACTTGCGTGAACGGGTGATTGAAGCGTTCGCTACGGGGGCATCTCGACGTGATGCTGCAGACCTCCGTCGGCTCGGTTCGATCCTCGCGGTTCTTTGGGCGCAGCGCCAGGAAGCGACCGGACGCATTGCCGCACGACCGCCGACCGCCGATCGCTGAGAACGAGTTCGCCGTCGTGATAACCCCTAGATCCATTGAGGCGCTCGCCGCGGAACGCTGTCGCGGCGAGAAGACAATTCCCCAGGCCGGCGCCCTTGCTGGCCGGTGACGAAAAAGCGCACGCCGCGGCCGCATCCGGCGCGCAGTTCGCGTGGCTGATGCTACGGATCGACGGGCTGGCGGAGTGGCGCCGGCGACTTCTGGCGCTTAACCAGAACTGCCGCCAGGCCGGGCGCTTCCGCTGGCAAGTTCGTGCACCGCAGCCAGGTCGCCGCGGGTCCGTAGGTGAGAACGAATACTATTACCATAAATAAACCGGACTAAAGGCGCGCAAAAATCGTAACGCAATGAGACAGATGTAGCGCTATCTTGCACGTTCTATGGCGTGAGCCGATCGCCCGGAGGGCTTGACAGACCTTATGCTCATTCCCAGCATAAGGGGGTAATACTCATAGTGAGCATAATATGTGGTCAGACGCTCCCGCCGTGCGCGGGATCGGCCGGGTGCCGATCGTCGTTGGCGGCGGAATTGCCGGACTGATGACGTCGCTCCGACTGGCACCCATGCCAGTCATGGTGCTCGCCAAGGCGCCCCTGCAGACTGAGGCGTCGAGTGTTTGGGCGCAGGGTGGTATCGCCGCTGCGCTAGGTCCTGACGACAATCCTGCGCTGCATCTCGCCGACACGCTCGCAGCCGGTG